>JAFQAF010000338.1 GCA_017400025.1 Oscillospiraceae bacterium | reverse complement strand
TTTCAGCATTCCTGCCAGTGCTCCGTGGCCGGTACCGTTTGTACCCACAACGCGCATATCAACCAGATTTCCGTCCTGTACTTCATATACTTTAAACCGCTGTGTGCGGCCGAAGTGCTGGAATACCATTCCGTTTTCATAAGTAACTGCTATTTTCATAATTGCCTCTCCTTGTATGTAAATATTATTGGTTGCATTTTCTGTGCCTGTGACAGCCACCGCAGCCGCAGCTGGCTTCCTTGCCGTCACACAGCTGATAATCGCCGCCTTCTATACGCAGCCCCGCGCCTGTTACCAGCACGGTTGCCAGCTTTTTCCTTGCACTGTTGTAAATCCGCTGTGCAGTAGTACGTCCTATCTGCATATATTTTGCACAGTCTTCCTGGGAAAACTGTTCCATATCTATCAGACGTATTGTTTCATATTCGTCTACAGTAAGCACAACAGTGTCACAGCCGCTGTCAGCTTCCGGGAAAAAAGCTGTATTTACCGGTATATGGCACACTTTACGGCATTTTCGTGGTCTTGGCATAGAAAAACTCCTTGAATATTATTGGCATATGCCATAAATAATACTCCTGTTTCAGGCATATGTCAATAACCTGCGGGGAATTTTCACAGTTGTGCCGTAGCCGCAGAATAAAATTCATCGGCACACACCGATATTTATTGAATTTGAATCCGGTTTAAGGTATTATTATATTTAAGACAATACGTATTTCAATAAAGGAGAATTATTATGGATTATAAACAGGTTATTGAGGCTGCACGCGGCAATATCGGCCCATACTGCAAGGCCTGCCCGGTGTGCAACGGCCTGCGGTGCAAAAACCAGATTCCGGGCCCGGGTGCAAAGGGCAATGGTGACGTGGCTATCCGCAACTACAGCAAATGGCAGGAAATCCGCATAAATATGGACACCCTCTGTGAAAATGTCACACCGGATACATCTGTGGAACTTTTCGGCAAAAAATTTGATATCCCTGTATTTGCAGGTCCTGTGGGCGCAGTCAAGCTCCATTACGGCGAAAAATACACAGATGAAGAATACAATGATATTATCATCAGCGGTGCAAAGGATGCAGGCATTGCCGCATTCACCGGTGACGGCACAAACCCTGCCGTTATGCAGGCTGCTGCAAAGGCTATCAGCAAATATGACGGCTGCGGCATTCCTACAATCAAACCATGGAATATTGACACAATCAAAGAAAAATTTGACCTTATAAAGGACAGCGGCTGTTTTGCAGTGGCTATGGACGTAGATGCTGCAGGCCTGCCTTTCCTTAAAAATATGACACCTCCTGCAGGCGGCAAGACAGTGGAACAGATGAAAGAAATCGTTGCACTTTCTCCGGCACCGTTTATTGTGAAGGGTGTAATGACTGTAAAAGGTGCACTGAAAGCAAAAGAAGCCGGCGCAGCAGCAATCGTTGTTTCCAACCACGGCGGCCGCGTACTGGACGGCACTCCGTCCACAGCGGAAGTCCTGCCGGAAATCGTAAAGGCAGTTGGCGGCGAAATGACAATACTTGTAGACGGCGGCATCCGCACAGGTCTGGACCTGTTCAAGGCACTGGCACTGGGCGCAGACGGTGTGATTATTGCACGCCCGTATGTTACAGCAGTTTACGGTGCAGCACAGGAAGGCGTAAAGGCTTACACAGAAAAGCTGAAAGCAGAACTGGCAGACATCATGTCCATGTGCGGCGCAAAAACAATCAAAGACATCACAGCTGATATGCTGTTTTAAGGAGAAACTATGACCAGAGTACGTTTTCAATATTTGCCCCATGGAGAGGGCCTGCCTCTGCCTGCTTACCAAAGTGAATGGGCTGCCGGTCTGGATCTGGCTGCCGCGGTGGAAGAGCCTGTGCTTCTGGAGCCGGGCTGCCGGGCTTTGATTCCCACCGGCCTGGTGATGGAGCTGCCGCTGGGCTTTGAGGGGCAGGTGCGGCCCCGCAGCGGCTTGGCGATGAA
>JAFQAF010000337.1 GCA_017400025.1 Oscillospiraceae bacterium | reverse complement strand
GTGCCGCTTTATTTTGTGTTTTACAGATTATTTATCGTTGAGTGCTGCGATACCTGGCAGTACAAGACCTTCCAGGAAATCCAGGGATGCACCACCGCCGGTGGAGATGTGTGTCATCTTGTCAGCGTAACCCAGCTGTTCTACTGCAGCTGCACTGTCGCCACCGCCGATGATGGAGATTGCGCCGCTTTCTGCAACGGATTTTGCTACTGCCTTTGTGCCTTTTGCAAATTCAGGCATTTCGAATACGCCCATTGGACCATTCCATACAACTGTACCTGCATTTCTGATAGCTTCGTCAAACAGTTCTCTTGTTTTTTCGCCGATATCAAGGCCCTGCCATTCAGCTGGAATTTCAGCGCTGTCAACTGTTTTGAAGTTGCAGTCTTCTCTGAAATCATCACCAACTACTGTGTCGATTGGCAGCAGGAAGTTAACGCCTTTTGCTTCAGCTTTAGCCATCAGTTCTTTAGCCAGTTCAACTTTGTCATCTTCGCAGATTGATTTGCCAACTTCATAGCCTTTTGCTTTGAAGAATGTGTAAGCCATACCGCCGCCGATAACAAGTGTATCAACTTTGTCAATCAGGTTTTCGATAACGCCGATTTTGTCAGAAACCTTTGCACCACCCAGAATAGCAACAAATGGGCGTTTTGGATTTTCAAGAGCTGTGCCCATGATTTCGATTTCTTTCTGAATCAGGTAACCGCATACTGCAGGCAGATAGTCTGCAACACCAGCTGTGGAAGCGTGTGCACGGTGTGCTGTACCGAATGCATCGTTTACATAGATTTCAGCCATGGAAGCCAGTTCTTTTGCAAATTCAGGAACGTTCTTTTCTTCTTCTTTGTGGAAACGCAGGTTTTCCAGCAGCATAACTTCGCCGTCTTTCAGTGCAGCAGCTTTAGCTTTTGCATCTTCACCGATAACGTCTGTTGCCATTGCTACAGGGCAACCCAGCAGTTCTTCCAGTCTTGCCTGAACAGGTACCAGGGAGTATTTCATGTTGAATTCGCCCTTTGGTCTGCCCATATGGGAACAAAGAATAACTTTTGCACCATTATCTTTCAGATATCTGATAGTTTTCAGAGCTTCTCTGATTCTTTTATCATCTGTGATAACACCATCTTTTACAGGTACGTTGAAGTCGCATCTTACCAGACATTTTTTGCCGGCAACGCTGATATCTTCAACTGTTTTTTTGCCTAAACCGTTCATAGTTGTATCTCCTTTAATTATTTATATATTTATTATTAATATATCTTACTCTGATACGATATTATTATATACAAAACATGTCCCGAATTCAAGGAAATATTGCATTTTTGTAATACATTACAATTTGTACAGAAATATTTGTATATAATTGTTAATCATTTAACAAACAAAAGGGCGATTATTCAATTTTGTTTCATTTCCCGGTTCAATCACAGGAGGAGAGGCTGCTGAATATAATTACTGCAGGCCTGTGCTGGGCAGGCTTTTATAAAGAAAGAAGGTGACAGAATGGCAAAAATTATAGTATATAATACCAGCACACAGAATCTGGAAGTTTTCTGGAGAGGTGAAAATGAAAGCATGCCTTATGTATGGAACAATACTATGAGGGTAAGGGAATTCCGCGGTTCGTCGGACAGCCCAACGCTGTGGACAACCAGACAGGCTATGGAAGCCTGGAACGCCACCCGCCAGTCCTATGGAAATCCCATACCATTCGGATATGCTTTCAAAAGAATATGGGAAGGTGGCCACGGCAGGACCAGCCAGCATTATGCAGGGGTTTCCTTTGATGTAGGCCAGAGCCTTACAAATGCCCAAAGGGGCAGGATAAGGAACATAGCTTCGGATCTTGGCGTCTGGGGCTATGTGGAACCCCGGAATCTTACTCCCACCTGGGTTCACTTTGACCGCCGCTATGGCAGAGGTGCCTGCGGTGGGACACGGGGCTACAACACACTGTACAGAGGAAGCAGAGGGGTATATGTACTTGTGTTGCAGGATTGCCTCAACACACTGGGCTATGCCACTGCCGGTCTGGACGGGATTTACGGAGGCGCAACAGAGAGGGCGGTGTACAATTTCCAGGGTGATTACGGTCTTGCCCGTGACGGAGTATGCGGCTGTAACACCTGGACACAGATTACCACCCTTGTGCACAACAACGGCCCGTCCTCCACAACAGTAAACTAAAAAAGCGAATGGATATTTCCATTCGCTTTTATTTAAATATACAATTATTCAATTACAGCATTGATATAATTCATTGCAGCAACAACATATTCCTTGTCCCTGTAAACAAAGCTTTCTGATGAATTGCCTCTGTTTACTGCTGTCAGAACTTCCTTGCCGTGCTCATATCTTACAAATGCCACTGTGTTCCAGCTGGTGTGGATAAAGTAAATACCGCCTTCTTTATATTCGCTGTGGCTTTTTCTGAATTTTGAAAGCCAGCGGATATTTTTAAGGATGTATTCATCCTGGTCCCACCATTTGTAATAGCCGCGGTTGAAAGGATCTCTGTAGCCCTGCATGCCTATTTCATCACCGTAATAGATACAGGGGATACCCGGAAGACCAAACAGCAGTGCATAGGCACACACCACCATTTTGCTGGCTTCCTTGTAGTCATCGCCGTCAACCTTCTGCGTGGCCTGCCATATTCTGTCAGAACCTTCAGGATTTACACCTTTAAGGTAAGTTATGGCGCGGGGAGTATCATGTGTGGACAGACTGTTCCACGCATTGTCCAGGGCTTCTTTAGGGTAGTTTTCATAAATTGAGAAAATGCTTTCGCAGAATTTTTCACCATTGCCGTTTTTGATAAAGTCCAGAGTAGCAGTTCTGAACGGATAGTTCATAGTGCTGTCCAGACCTTTACCCAGCAGATAGGTTCTTCTTTTATCGTAACTTATTTTGGTTACGGCATCTTCCCATACTTCACCGATAAGCAGTTTGTTTTTACCGCATTTTTTCACGGCCTTGCGTACAGCTTCAATAAATTCGTCCGGCAGTTCATCAGCAACGTCCAGACGGAAACCGTCAGCACCGCTTTTCAGCCAGAAATTGATTACACCGTTGTCACCACAGATGTAGTTCAGGTAATCTTTGTTCAGTTCATTTACATCCGGCAGGGTAGGGAAGTCCCACCAGCAGCGGTAGCCGTTGCTGTATTTCTTATTGAAGTCATACCATGGACGATACGGGCTTTTTGGGTCATTGTATGCACCGCCTTTTCCATATCGGCCTTCCATATTGAAATAGATACTGTCACTGCCGGTATGGCTGAAAACACCGTCAAGTATAACGCTGATGCCGCGTTTATGGCAGGCGTCACACAGCTGTGTAAAATCTTCCATAGTGCCCAGGTCAGGGTCTATTTTCATATAGTCGGCTGTATTGTAGCGGTGGTTTGCATGTGCCTCAAAAATAGGGTTGAGGTAAATGCAGGTTACACCCAGACCTTTCAGATGGTCCAGTTTACGGATAATACCCTGAAGGTCACCGCCGAAATAGTCGGTATTTATCCGCTGTTTTTCACCCATTCCGTGTCTGTAGAAAGGAAGACCGTCCTTGTCTGTACGGTATACCCTGTCCAGGAAAGCCCGGTGCTCTTTTGGCCTGCTTTCATAGAATCTGTCGGGGAAAATCTGATACAGTACACCGCCTTTGAATTTATCCGGTGTGGAAAAATCCTTGCTGTATACTGTCTGCATAAACCACGGGCCGCCGTCAGTCATATAGCTGTAGCCTTTTCCGGCGTTGAACAGCCCCAGTCTGCCGTTATAAAATCTGAAGCAGTAGAAATAAAGGCCTACATCATCAAATTTATATTTGGCAGTGAACTGGTACTGACCGTCAGCAGTAACAGTGCGGTCCATATGGATTCGATGTTCATACCCGCCATCCTTTTTTACACAGAGGAATGGCGGAGTAGATTCGATATCGCTGGTTACTGTAAAGAAAACTGTTTCGTTCTGCTTTACAGCTCCAAAAGGTTTCTTGAAAAAATCATTTCTGCTGTTGAAATGGTACATTATTATTTAACTTTCTGCAGGTTCCAGATATTTGTTGCATAGTCTTCGATAGCTCTGTCTGCGGAGAACATACCGGCATTTGCTATATTCATCAGGCTCATACGGCCCCAGCGCATTCTGTCGCTGTAGATTCTCTGCAGCTCAATCTGAGCGTTGCGGTAAGAATCAAAGTCAGCACAAACCATGAATGGGTCGCTGTTGAACAGATTGTCAACGATTTCATTGAAGTAGTTGCCTTCAATGCCACCTTCCAGCATATGCAGTACATCCTGCAGAACTTTGCTTCTTGCAATGTACTTTTTAGGGTTGTAACCTTCAGCGGAAAGGGCTTTTGTTTCTTCAGGCAGCATACCGAACTGAAGGAAGTTTTCTGCACCGCAGCATTCTTTGATTTCGATGTTTGCGCCGTCATATGTGCCCATTGTAACAGCACCGTTGACCATAAACTTCATGTTGCCTGTACCGGAAGCTTCTTTACCGGCCATAGAAATCTGCTGGCTTACTTCAGAAGCAGGCATCAGTCTTTCTGATGTGGATACAGAGTAGTTTTCCAGGTATACAATGTGCAGTTTATCCTTTGTAACAGGGTCGATTTCAACCAGATGTTTGATTGCGTGAATCAGGCGGATAATCTGTTTTGCCATATAGTAACCGGAAGCAGCTTTTGCACCGAAGATATATGTTTTTGGTGTGAACGGAGCACTCGGATGGGCTTTGATAAACTGGTATTCAGCCAGTATGTTCAGAGCGTTCAGATGCTGGCGTTTGTATTCATGCAGACGTTTTACCTGTACGTCAAAGATAGAGTCAGGGTTGATAACTTCGCCTGTAAGGGCTTTCAGATGGGCAGCAAATTCCACTTTGTTTGCATGTTTGATGTCCAGTATTGCTTTTACTGTTGCATCGTCGTTAACAAATTTTTCCAGTGCTTTCAGCTGATATGCATCTCTCTTGTAGCCTTCGCCGATTTTTTCGTCCAGCAGTTTGCACAGACGTGGGTTGGACTGCATCAGCCAGCGGCGGTATGCAATACCGTTTGTAACGTTTTTGAATTTTTCAGGTGTGAAGAGGAAAAAGTCATTGAAAACTGTTTCCTTGATGATTTCACTGTGCAGTGCGGAAACGCCGTTGATAGAATGACATACATAGCAGCAGATGTTGGCTGTTCTTACTTCGCCGTTTGCGATAAGGCTCATGTAATCCACTTTGCCTATGTCGCCAGGGAATGCTTCAAACATTTCTGCTCTTGCTCTTCTGTTCATTTCTTCAATGATTTCATAGATTCTTGGCAGTGTTTCCTTGAACATGCTTACGTTCCATTTTTCCAGAGCTTCAGGAAGAACAGTGTGGTTTGTGTAAGCAAATGTGTTTTTCACTATGTCAAAGGATTTTTCCCAGCTTAAGCCACAGTCATCAAGCAGAATTCTCATCAGTTCCGGAATAGCCAGTGTAGGATGAGTATCGTTGATGTGGATGGCCACTTTGTCTGCCAGGTTATCCAGGGAGCCGTATTTTGCCATGTGCATGTTAACGATATCGTTTACAGATGCACAGCACAGGAAATACTGCTGTTTCAGACGGAGGATTTTACCTTCAAGGTGGTTGTCGTTAGGGTAGAGAACTTTGGAGATAAGTTCTGCGTCGCTGCCGGATTTGATAGCAGCAAGATAGTCGCCTCTGTTGAAGCTTTCCATGTCGATTGTTGGGCTCTTTGCCTGCCAGAGTCTCAGTTTGGAAACTGCTTCGCTGCCGTAACCGGATACATACATATCGTGTGGTACAGCCAGAACACTTGTATAATCCTTGTGGATTGTGTGGTGGTAGTTGTCAAACCATCTGTCTTCAACTCTGCCGCCGAAGCGTACTTCCACAGCCTGGCTTGGGTGGGCTTTCAGCCATACCTGGCCGCCAGGCAGCCAGTTGTCAGGTTCTTCCTGCTGCCAGCCGTTTACGATTTTCTGTTTGAAAATACCGTATTCGTACAGGATGGAGTAACCGCCGCCTGCATAGCTGTCTGCAGCAATACCGTCAAGGTAGCATGCTGCCAGACGGCCCAGACCGCCATTGCCCAGACCTGCGTCCGGTTCACATTCATAAACGATATCTTCGTTTACACCCAGGTTTTTGAAAGCTTCTGATGCAACTTTGTCCAGACCCATGTTGAACAGGTTTGTTTTAAGACTGCGGCCCATCAGGAATTCAATACAAAGGTAGTAAATCTGTTTAGCACCGCTGCCGTTTGCTTTGGCCATAAACTGTTTCTGCTGATGGCTCATAAGCTTTCTTACGTTCAGTGCTGCTGCTTTATAAATATCTTCATAAGTAGCATTTTCAGCATCTGTTGAGAATTCGTGCAGAAGTGTGTCCACTATCATGCTTTCAAATTCTTTCGCAGTAATTTTATAGTGCATGTTATAAAGTTTTCCTTTCTGAAAAATTTTTAGTATTATAATATAAACTATAAATAACTATGATGAGTATGACAAAAAATAGTCATACTCCTATATTATATATATGAATGTCCTTTCTTGCAACTGTTTTTTTTCTTTTTTAATATAATTTTGTTGCTTAAAAAGCAAATATATAGTATTATTATGGTGGATAATTTTATGGTAAATATGTTTTTTACCATACTTCATATAATTTTTAGGGGGATATTGTCATGCCTTTGAATAAGATAAAACTCAATATAGCCGGTACAAGCTATGTTATCAACTCTATGGACAGCGAGGAACACGTGCTCAAACTTGCCGCCACTCTCGACAGTGACATACGGGCAGTTATGGAAAAAAGTCCTTCCGCATCTGTTACAGCTGCTGCTGTAATATGCGCACTCACATATCTGGACAAGCTGGAAAAAACAAACAGCGGTGCAGACAATATGCGCATGCAGGTGAAACAGTACCTGGAAGATGCAAACCGGGCAAGATTTGAAGCAGAAAAAGTTAAAATGGAGCTGGAAAAACTCAAAGTTGACATTCAGTACCTGAAAAATCAGAGAGGTAACAATGACTAACAGAACAGAAGTTCTTGCGCCTGCCGGCAGTATGGAAAACCTTATTGCAGCTGTTTACAGCGGCTGTGATGCTGTTTATCTTGGGGTGCAGGCATTCAATGCCAGGGCATCAGCTGCCAATTTCAGCTTTGAAGAACTGAAAAAGGCTGTGTCTTTCTGCCACGGCAGAAATGTTAAGGTTAATGTAACGCTCAACACCATTCTCTATGACCGCGAGCTGGAAGAATTCAGGGAAACGGTAAAACAGGTGGCAGCCTGTGGTGTTGACGCTATAATTGCACAGGATCTGGCAGCGGCAAAAATCATAAAGGAAACAGCACCTGGTATAGACCTGCACGGCTCCACACAGATGGCTGTGCACAATCTTGCAGGTGCCCTGCAGCTTAAAGAAATGGGTTATTCCCGTGTTATTCTTGCCAGGGAACTCACTTTTGAACAGGTAAAATTCATTACAGAAAACTGTGGCATTGAAACAGAAATCTTTGTCCATGGTGCTCTTTGTAT
>JAFQAF010000336.1 GCA_017400025.1 Oscillospiraceae bacterium | reverse complement strand
TCCTGCATTATACCCTTTGAGGAAAAAACTGCCAGGCCGTCTTCCTGCGGGGTGTGATAAAGGAAAGCAAAGCTGTCCTGCTGTGCGGCGGCGGAAAGTATATAGCCCTCTGCCCCCATTACGCCGGAAAGGTCTATGACTGTGTGCGGGGCGGAGGCGTCTTTTGTGTTTATGCCGGTAAGGCGGGTGAGGTTTGTTATAACTGCCTCGTCACCGTAAATCCGTATATCACCCCAGTAGACCTGGACATCGGAAAAAACATCCTTTCCGTTTACGGTTTCCTTTTCATAACTGACCACAGCATTGACAGGCACAGTGAAGACAGTGCCGTCTGCAGCGCACAGGTTCATATCAAAGCTGACGGATTTTTCCCCTGTGAGCTGTAAATTCCGCACAGAAACCGTGAAGCCCTGTTTTTCCAGCTGCCGGGATTTTTCCCGGGGGAGAATCCGGTCCGGTGTGATGAGATTCAGCAGGTCTGTGCGTTCCACTATTTCCACCACCGGGCCCTGTACAGGCTGTGACTGCTGCGGTGTGCAGGCTGTAAGCATTGCTGAAAATGCAATAAAAGCAGCAAATATTCCCTTTCTGATAAAAATCTTCATATATCCCTCTCAAAGTGTATATTATATCAAGTTTATCATAGCACAATAAAAATTTTTTTGAAAGGTTTATTACAGTTTTTTAATTTAATTTTTATACAATGGCAGATAATGACACCGCCCTTATACCTGCCGGAAATATACAAAACAAAAGCACCCCCGCAGGGGTGCTCTGATTTTTTGTTATTCAACAGGGATTTCAATAAGTTCTTTTGTGCATTTATTGAGAATTTCTGTTTCACCTTTTTCGTTGATGATTACAACGTCTTCAATACGGATACCGATTTCGCCGCGGATGTAGATACCAGGTTCGCAGGAGAATGCCATACCCGGTGCCAGATGCATTTTGTAGTCACCGTGGATGTATGGTGCTTCGTGGCCTGCATAGCCTATGCCGTGACCCAGGCGGTGGTTGAATTCATAGCCGTAGCCTGCATCTTCGATAACTTTTCTTGCAGCCATATCAACATCCGGAATCCATGCGCCGTTCACTGCTGCAGCTTCGCCTGCAAGGTTTGCTTTCAGCACTGTGTTGTACAGTTCTTTTTCTCTTTCTGTAGCTTTGCCCACGATAACAGTTCTTGTGATGTCAGAATACATGCCTTTGTAGGTGCAGCCAAAGTCCATTTCCACAACGGCATGCTGGCCGATAACTGCGCTGTCGCCAAAGTAGTGTGGGTTTGCAGCATTGGCATCAACAGCTACAATACCGCCGTGGCAGTCTTCACCGCCGTATACAGCACACAGGCGTGCAATTTCGTTTTTGACATCCTTTTCTGTCATGCCCGGTTTGATGAATTTTACGATATCTTCAAACACTTTGTCCACGATAAGGGAGGATTTGCGCAGGTTTTCCAGTTCTTCCGGAGTTTTGATAATTCTTGTAAGTTCCAGATAATCCTTGCCGTTTACTGCTTCAAAATCGATGGCTTTCAGCAGTTTGATAAGGTTGAATGCTCTTACTGTGCCGTTTACAGCAATTTTTTTGCCGATAAGGCCAAAGTCTTCAAATGCTTTTTTTGCTGTGTTTTCAAAGCCGTCAGAGTCCATCCACTGATAAACTTTGTTGCCTTCCATAAAGCCGATGGCTTCTGCTTCTGTAAGGCGGTTGCAGATGTAGAAAAGTTCTTCCTTGTCTGTAACAACCAGAGCCTGGAAGCGTTCACACAGGTATGGTTTGTGGCCCAGCAGGAACATAAGGTCGCCGCTTGGGGCAACCAGCAGTGCAGACACGCCGTCTGCTTTCAGCTGTGCGGAAAGTTTTTTAACCAGTTCACGATTAATCATAATATATCTCCTGTTTGATCAAATAATGATTTGTTATATATTTATCATACCACCGGCAGACAGTTTTTGCAAGAAGAACAGATGTTTTCGCAGTAAATAGCTCATACCTGCCTGCCGGAAAATTATACAGAAAAGGGCACCTCCGGGGTGCCCTCTGGTTTTATTTCACTGTGATAAGTTCGTATTCTCTTGTGCCGAGACCGATTTTTTCTGCGTGTTCCAGCTGTACTTTCCAGTTTGTGTTAGGACTTACAGTATGGAAATGGTCGTGGCCGCAGCCGCATTCCTTCATTTTGTCGTCCAGCATGGAGCCGGCCATTGCGTGCTGTGCATTGCAGGCATCTGCACAGGCCTGGTCCAGGGCAACAGGGTCAAAGGATGCAAACATACCTACGTCCGGAATGATGGCCACATCGTTTTCAGCGTGGCAGTCGCAGTATGGGGAAACATCTATAACCAGGCTGATGTGGAACTGCGGTCTGCCTTTTACAACAGCCAGTGCATATTCAGCCATTTTTCTGTTCAGGTCATCTTCAGCGCTGTCTGTGCTTGGGCCGATGGCGTCAAATACACAGGCACCGATGCATCTGCCGCAGCCCACACATTTGCTGTGGTCTATGGATGCTTTTCTGTTTTCATCAAAGGAGATTGCATCGTGGGCACAGTTTTTTGTACAGATTCTGCAGCCACGGCACAGGTCTTTGTCCACCAGCGGTTTGCCGCTGTAGTGCTGTTCCATTTTGCCGGCACGGCTGCCGCAGCCCATACCTATATTTTTGATAGCGCCGCCGAAGCCTGTTGCTTCGTGGCCTTTGAAATGGTTTAGGGAAATAAAGATATCAGCATCCATAATGGCTGTACCGATTTTTGCTTCCTTTACATATTCGCCGTTTACCGGTACTTTCACTTCGTCTGTGCCCTTCAGACCGTCTGCAATGATAATGTGGCAGCCGGTGGAAAATGGGCTGTAACTGTTTTCATAGGCGGATTCCAGATGCTCCAGTGCATTTTTGCGGCGGCCTACATACAGTGTGTTGCAGTCTGTAAGGAATGGCTTGCCGCCCAGTTCCTTTACAGTGTCTGCCACTGTTTTTGCCCAGTTTGGGCGGAGGAAGGCCAGGTTGCCCGGTTCACCGAAATGAATTTTTATAGCGGTGAATTTGCCGCCGAAATCAATATCAGCTATGCCTGCTGCCTTTATAAGATTGTACAGTTTTTCCTGCAGGTTAGTACCAGGCAGTGCACGCATATCTGAAAAATATACTTTGCTTTTTTCCATAATAACCTCCATCGCAATTGTAAGCGATATTTATAAATTTGATTATATCATAATTCGTTCCGTCAGTCGATATTTTTATTCTTCGCCCTGTAACAAAATTCAGCACCTGCAAATATAATACATCAGCAGGCAGATGCTGTGAAAGCAAGGTGATGTAATGAGCTTTTTA
>JAFQAF010000335.1 GCA_017400025.1 Oscillospiraceae bacterium | reverse complement strand
GGAAAAGAGGTATCTGAAACTGGAAAACTTCATTATACAGCACCTGCCTTTCCGCCGGCTGTGTCACGCACTATCACACCGTTGCGCATTTCAATGGTGCGCTGTGCATAGCGGCGTGCCAGTTCGTGCTCATGGGTAACCACCAGCACAGTGGTGCCTGTGGAGTTGATTGCTTTCAGCAGCTCCATAATTTCTATTGAAAGCCGGGGGTCAATATTGCCTGTAGGCTCGTCCGCTATAACCAGATCCGGATTGTGCACCAGAGCGCGGGCCAGGGCAACACGCTGCTGCTCACCGCCGGACAGCTGTGCAGGCAGTTTGCCTGCTTTGCCTGCAAGGCCCACAAGGTTCAGGATATAAGGCACACGGCGTTTGATTTCTTTTTCATCTATATTTGTTACGCGCATGGCAAAAGCAATGTTTTCGTAGGCTGTCAGATTAGGTATCAGACGGAAATCCTGGAAAACCACACCCAGTGTCCTGCGCATATACGGAATATCTTTTTCCCTTATTCTGGACAGATTGTATCCGTTTACCACAACCTCGCCTTTTGTGGCTTTTTCCTCACGGAGCATAAGCTTTAAAAAAGTGCTTTTGCCCGCGCCGGAATGGCCGAGAACGAACACAAACTCGCCTTTGTCAATGTGAACACTCACATCTTTAAGGGCTGTAATCTTAGGCTCATAAACCTTTGTAACGTGTTTAAAGTCTATCATATAATCCTCAAAAATAAAAATTCTCTGCTTTTTTCACCGCTGTATTTAACGGCAAAAACCGCCCTCGGATGTAACAGCTTTTACATTTAAGGGCGGCAATTAATTAAAATCTTTCCTGGCTGGATTCCAGATATTTTTTAACCATCAGGGCTACCTTGAATACGATAGCATCATCAAACTCCCTTAAATCGAGACCGGTAATTTTTCTGATTTTTTCAAGACGGTAAACCAGGGTATTTCTGTGTACAAACAGACCGCGTGAAGTTTCGCTCACGTTCAGGTTGTTTTCAAAGAAGCTCTGGATAGTGAACAGTGTTTCCTGGTCAAGACTTTCGATAGAGCCCTGTTTGAATACCTCTTTCAGGAACATTTCACACAGTGTGGTAGGCAGCTGGTAGATAAGTCTGGCAATACCCAGGCTTTCGTAGTTTACGATTGAACGTTCTGTATCAAACACCTTGCTTACTTCCAGGGCAATCTGTGCTTCCTTGAAGGAGGAGGCCAGGTCTTTGATGTTGTTTACCTGTGTGCCGATACCTACAACAGCCTTGATGTAGTATTCCACATTCAGTGTGTCCACAATGGAAGCGGCCAGTTTTTCAATATCCTTTGTTTCTATACCTTTTTTCAGTTCCTTGATAAGAACAGTGTCATTTTCACTGGTGTCAAAAACAAAGTCCTTCTGCTTGTCCGGGAAGAGATTCTGCACCACGTCAAAAGTAGACATATCCTTCCGCTGGTCAACGCGGATGATAAGCACTACACGGGGAATATCTGTGGCAAAGTGCATATCTCTTGCCTTTGCGTAGATATCGCCAGGCATGATATTGTCCATTACAACGTTTTTGATGAAGTTAAGTCTGTCAAACTTTTCATCATGGAACTGTTTTAAGCTCTGGAGAGAAACTGAAAGAATAGTGGCAAATTTATCTGCCATTTCATCTGCACCTTCCACAAAAACGTAGAAATCGTTTCTCTTTGCATTTGTAAAACCTTTATATGTATATCCGTTGCGGACAAAGGACCGGCTGTTGGACATTCTTTCTGTCTGTACGCCGTCTCTGATACTGTCTATATGACTCAATTCGCTGCAGGCAACCACAACACCCATTTCGTCTGTGACACCTACAACCCTGCCGATGGCATCTTTCATCTGATAAATAACGCCTTGAAACATCCTATTTGACATACTTTACTCCCTTAAACCTATAACTGTTGTTATTTTGTCCAACAGTTACAATTAATTATTTATATTTTACACAATACATTTAGAAAATGCAACATTTTTTTACAAAAAAAGTCTCTTTTTTATGTGCAAAACATAAAATACAGTATGAAATAGCGACAAATATATTCTATACTGCAAATGTGTTGCTTTTTTTAATTTTTTGTAAACAAGCTGCCGGCAATCATTTCCACCTGGTTTCTGTCCAGTTTTATATACCGGCCGGGCTGCAGGTCCCGGGGCATTTCCAGCCCGCCTATGGATATTCGGTGCAGGGTATTCACGCCTATGTCAAACACACCCAGCATTCTTTTTATCTGGTGATATACGCCCTGATGCAGTATTACTGTGGCGGTGAGCCCATCTGCAGAGGGGATAATTTCTGCACTTTTCAGCAGGGTGCCGTCTGCCAGGGTGACGCCGTCCCTGAAAGCCTGCACCACTTCAGCAGTGACAGGGCTGTCCACCGTGATGATATATTTTTTTGGAACGTGGTGCTTCGGGCTGAGAATATCGTGGGCAAAGGTGCCGTCGTCAGTGAGCAGCACAAAGCCGGTGCTTGTCTTGTCCAGGCGGCCGGCAGGAAAGAGATTGCGGCGCGGGAAATCATCCTTTACAAGGTCTGCCACCGTCACATCGTTTTTGTCCTCTGTGGCGCTGACCACGCCCCGGGGCTTGTTGAGCATTATATATACATATTTTTCGTGGGTGTAGCTTCTGCCGTTTATCACAATATCGTCTGTATCCTGTGCTTTCCGGTCAGCTTTCTTTATTATTTCACCGTTTATCTTCACAAGGCCTTTTGAAATCAGTTTTTTGGCATCTGTGCGGGATACACCTGCCACCTCGCACACCAGCTTGTCCAGTCTGTACTGCATAAATTCATCCTTTTCTGTGTACAGCGGCAGCTGTTCACTGCCGCTGCTGATATAATATTTTATTTTACCATATTTATGCCGATATACCAACAATTTATTGCAGTACATCCCCCT
>JAFQAF010000334.1 GCA_017400025.1 Oscillospiraceae bacterium | reverse complement strand
TAATTTCCCGGGCATTGAAGTTAAATATTTAAGCGACGCTGTTGCTTCCACATGGGTTTCCACAGCAGGCCCGCTGATTCCTAAATTTGAAAAAGCCATGGCTGAATACATGGGCACAGATATGGTTGTTGCCACAAACAGCGGCACATCCGCACTGCACCTGTCTCTGGTTGATGCAGGCGTAGGCCCTGGTGATGAAGTTATCACAGCTGCCCTCACATTTATCGCAGCAGTAAACCCTGTCCGCTTCTGCGGCGCAGAACCTGTATTTGTGGACTGTGACAAATACTTCTGTATGGACCCTGACAGCGTGCAGTACTTTATCGACAACTACTGCGAAATGCAGGATGGCAAACTTATCAACAAAACCACCGGCGCACATGTTAAGGGTATGATTCCGGTACACGTTTTCGGCAATATGGCAAATATGGAACGTCTGATGGACATTGCTGAAAAATACAACCTCTTTGTGCTGGAAGACGCTACAGAATCCGTGGGCACTTTCGTAACAGAGGGCAAATACAAAGGCCGCCATCTGGGCACAATCGGCCATTACGGTGCACTGTCCTTCAACGGCAACAAGGTTATGACTACAGGCGCTGGCGGTATGGCTATCTGCCACAATGAAGAATCCCGCCACAATATGGCTGTTCTTTCTGAAGAAGCACAGGATATGGCAAAGAAAGAGGACAACCTGCTGTTTATCCATACAGACGTGGGCTACAACTACCGTATGAACAACATCGCAGCAGCTCTGGGTCTGGCACAGCTGGAACACCTGGAAGACTTTGTGGCAACCAAGAACAGAAACTTTGCCATCTACAAAGAACTGCTGGACGGCAAAAACGGCCTGAAAATGATTGACTACACACCTGGCATCCGTTCCTCAATGTGGTTCCACCAGCTGTATCTTGATGACTGCAAAATCACAAGAAACGAAATGATTGAAGAACTGGCAAAGAGAAAAATCCAGTCCCGCCCAATCTGGCTGCTGAACCCTGACCAGGCACCATACAAAAACAGCCTCTGCATGCCTCTGCCAAACGCAAGAGACTATGTGGGCAAAATCGTAAACATTCCTTGTTCTTCCAACCTTACAGAGGAAGAAGTAAGAATTGTATGCGAAGAAATTCTTGATATCACAAAATAAGAATTTTTCACGGGCACAGCCCGGCGGCACTGCCGCATATTCACAGGTGGTTTTCCACCAATACACACCAACAGGAGATTTTCTATGCGTATAGAAGATTTGATTATCAGCGAAGATATCACAGTGCTGCAGGCTATGCAGCAGCTGAACGAAAAAGGCAAAAAAATCCTTTTTATCGCCCCGGAACTGAAGCTGAAAGCAGTGCTGACAGACGGCGATATCCGCCGCCATATTCTCCACGGCGGCAGCCTGGATGTAAAAGTGGGGGAAATGGCAAACTACAATTTCCTTTCACTGAATGTCAGCCGGCGCCACAAAGCCAGCGAACAGCTGGTAAAACAGTCTGTTACCGCCCTGCCTATCCTTGATAACGAAGGCTACATAGTGGACGTGGAATTTTTTGACGAAATCAGCGTAAAGGTGAAAAAAGAACTGAATCTCCCTGTTGTCATTATGGCAGGGGGCCTGGGCACACGTCTGTACCCATACACCAAAATCCTGCCAAAACCGCTGATTCCGGTGGGGGAAAAGCCTATTATCGAACATATTGTGGACCGCTTCCGCTCCTTCGGCTGTATGGATTACAGAATGATTGTAAACCACAAGAAAAATATGATTAAGGCATATTTTAACGAATTGTGCAAAGACTACAGCGTGGAATTTGTGGACGAAGAGGTGTTCCTTGGCACAGGCGGCGGCCTGTCCCTGCTGAAAGGCAAAATCGATACACCTTTCTTCCTCACAAACTGCGATGTGCTTATTGAGGCAGACTACAACGATATCTACAAATTCCATAAAAAGAACGGCAACCTTATCACCGTGGTGTGCGCGCTGAAACACGTTACTATCCCTTACGGCGTTTTCAACCTAAACGACAGCGGCGAAATCGAATCCGTTACAGAAAAACCAACCTTCAATTTCCTTACAAACACCGGTATGTATCTGGTGGATAACAGAATCATTGAAGAACTGGAAGAAAACACTGTTATCGGCTTCCCGGACATTATGGAAAAATACCGTACCAAAGGCTTCAAAGTGGGCGTATATCCTGTCAGCGAAGACAGCTGGATGGATATGGGCCAGCTGGAAGAACTGGAAAATATGCGCCGCAGACTGGAAAACAAAT
>JAFQAF010000333.1 GCA_017400025.1 Oscillospiraceae bacterium | reverse complement strand
CCGGAAACGCCTACAGGAACACCTGCTGTAACAACAACTGTGTCGCCGTCTGCCAACAGTTTTTCTTTAAGTGCAGAAGCGATGGACAGGTCAATCAGTTCGTCTGTGCTTCTTACTGTGCTCATAAGAACAGGTGTTACACCCCAGGACAGTGCCAGATGGCGGCATGTCTGTTCTGTGTCTGTACAGCCGATAATTGGAAGACCAGGACGGTATTTGGAAATGTTTCTTGCTGTAAAGCCGGACTGTGTAACTGTTACGATAGCGTTTGCACCGATGTCCATGGAAATGGAACATGCAGAGTGTGCAACAGCGTCTGTTACAGAAAGGCCTGTGCCGTAGTCTCTTGCACGCAGTTCAGCATTGTAGTCAATGTTGTTTTCTGTTGCTTCAGCAATGGCAGCCATAGTTCTTACAGCTTCTACAGGGTATTTGCCTGCAGCTGTTTCGCCGGACAGCATAATTGCAGATGTGCCGTCATAGATAGCGTTTGCAACGTCTGTTACTTCAGCTCTTGTAGGACGTGGTTTTTCAATCATTGAATCCAGCATCTGTGTAGCTGTGATAGCAGGTTTGCCGGAGTTATAGCATTTGTGGATGATTTCTTTCTGGAGTCTTGGAATTTCTGTGAATGGGATTTCAACGCCCAGGTCACCACGGGCAACCATAACAGCGTCAACTACTTCCAGGATTTCATCCAGTTTTTCAATACCTTCAGCATTTTCCAGTTTGGCGATGAGGCGCATGGATGTGCAGCCGTGTTCTTCCAGAATTTTTCTTACTTCCAGAACGTCTTCCTTGCATCTTGTGAAGGAAAGAGCGATAAAGTCAAAGCCGTTTTCGATACCGAAGATGATATCGCTTCTGTCTTTTTCACTTACGAAAGGCATAGACAGTTTTACATCCGGTACGTTGATACCTTTGTTGTTGGACAGCTTGCCGCCGTTCATAATTTTTACAACAACTTCTTCACCGTTGATTTCTTCAACTATGGATTCAATCAGACCGTCATCAAAAAGAACTCTTGTGCCAATCTGAACATCTCTTGGGAAGTCTTTGTATCTTACGTGTACCTTTTCCTGTGTACCTTCAATTTCTTCTGTTGTCAGTGTGAATCTGTCACCCTGGTTCAGGTAAATCGGGCCGTCTTTGAACAGGCCAACCCTGATTTCAGGTCCTTTTGTATCCAGCATTGTGGCTACCCACAGACCCAGTTCTGTTCTGCATCTCTGAACCATTTTCAGTCTGTCCAGATGTTCCTGGTGTGTACCGTGTGAAAAGTTGAAACGTGCAACGTTCATACCTTCACGCATCAGCTGTTTCAGTGTACTTGGATCATCTGTAGCCGGACCAAGTGTGCAGATGATTTTAGTCTTTCTCATAATAATCCCCCTATATAAAATAACAAAGTATTATTTGTTTAAAATATAACAAATTCCTCAAGCTTATTATACTATATTTATTTTATTCTTCCATAGAAAATAGTTGTAAAAAGGTTGAAATATGTACTTTTCGTGCAGAAAATAACTGGAAAATGTATGTTTTTAACACTGTACAAAATAACATAAAAATTGTATAATTAATTTAAATATACAACTCAATTTGCAACAGTTTATTATTATTTAAATAAGGAGATAAATTATGTCAGATAAAAAAAGAGTTTTTCTCATAGTTCTGGACAGTTTCGGTATCGGCAAAGCACCTGATGCAGCAAAATTTGGTGATGAAGGCAGTGATACACTGCTGTCTATTTCCAAAAGTGACAAATTTGATATGCCTGTGATGGGTTCTCTTGGTTTCTTCAATATTGATGATGTTGAATGCGGTACAAAAGTTGACGCACCAAAGGCTTCATTTGCAAGAATTATCGAAGCTTCCAACGGTAAAGATACCACAATTGGTCACTGGGAAATTTCCGGTGTTGAAAGAGACAAGCCGCTGCCTGTTTATCCAAACGGTTTCCCTGCAGATGTTATTGCAAAATACGAAGAAATGACAGGCCGCAAGGTTCTCTGCAACATGCCATACTCAGGCACACGGGTTCTGGATGATTACGGCGAAGAACATATGAAAACAGGTGACCTGATTGTTTACACATCTGCAGACAGCGTTTTCCAGGTAGCAGCACACGAAGAAGTTGTTTCAGTTGAACAGCTTTATGAATACTGCCAGATGGCACGCGATATGCTGACAGCATCCGGCGAACACGCTGTTGGCCGTGTAATTGCACGCCCATTTGTAGGCACAGGCAAAGGCGCTTTCACAAGAACCAAAAACCGCCACGACTACTCACTCAAACCACCAAAGAAAACAGTTCTGGACTACCTGGAAGCAGCCGGCAAGGATGTTATCGGCGTAGGTAAAATCTATGATATTTTCGATGGTGACGGCGTAACAGAAAAAATCAAAACAGCAAACAACACAGAAGGTATGAATGTTACTATAGAACTGGTAAAAAGAGATTTTGACGGTCTGGCATTTATCAATCTGGTTGACTTTGATATGGTTTACGGCCACAGAAACAATGTGGATGGCTATGCACAGGCAGCTACAGACTTTGACAGACAGCTGGCTGAACTGCTGCCACTGCTTAAAGACGATGACGTACTTATGATTACAGCAGACCACGGCTGTGACCCGGGCACACCGTCCACAGACCATTCCAGAGAATGTGTTCCTTTTATCGTTTACGGCAAAAACATCAAAGAAGGCTACAACATCGGCACAATCAAATCCTATGCACACATCGGTGCTACAGTTGCTGATTATCTTGGTGTTGAAGCAGACCTTGACGCACCAAGCCTTCTGCCACAGCTTCTCAAATAATTAT
>JAFQAF010000332.1 GCA_017400025.1 Oscillospiraceae bacterium | reverse complement strand
TGGGGTATGGTGATGGGCGTATGTGCACTGTGGGTTATTGTACCGCTACTGATATCAGCTGACAGTAACTTTTTAAGCGGCACAACAGATTTTATCGACCACCTGCTGGCAGGGCTGGATATGGACTTTTTTATGACAACAGCTATTTCAGCAGTGCTGTCCGTGCCGGTTTTCTGCTATCTGTACAGTCTTTCATACAGCTATATATGCACCACAGACAGGCTCTTCAACAAAGAAGCAGCCGAAACACTGCGCAGAAAGCTGAGGGTTTTCCCGGCTGTGACGCTGAAAGTGTTCCTTTATATTGTCTGTGGAGTCTATGTGCTGTTCATAGCACTGCAGTCGGAATATCTGCTGGGGGCTTTCACCGGGAAACTGTACAGCGGCATGACCTATGCCCGGTATGCAAGGACAGGCTTTTTCGAGCTGTGCAAAATAGCCTCCATTAACCTGACATTGCTGGCTGTGTCCAATCTGCTGACGGTAAAAAGTGAAGAAAATGCCATAAAGACACCGATGACAGTTCTGTGTGCACTTTCCCTGCTGCTGGTGACCACTGCCCTGGCAAAAATGGCAATGTACATTTCTGCATACGGGCTGACAGTAAAAAGAATAATCAGCACTGTATTCCTGCTGTGGCTGGCAGTGGTGTTTGTGCTGTGCATTGTAAAGATGTTCAGAAATTTCAATCTTGTTAAAACCGCTGTGCTCACAGGTGCTGTGATGTTCTGCATACTTTTCAGCTTTGATATAGGGCTGCACAGCCATAATTTCAATATAAGACACGGTTTTGAAAAAACAGTACAGGCGGAATATGCACCCCGGGCCAACAGCCTTTATCTGCCGGAGTTCACATCATCAGCCCATATAAAGGATTCTGCCGGCAGCTTTTCCCGGGTGATTGAAGGGCCGGAAGAACTGCTTGTGCTGATAAAATCAGCCCGTGACACCGCGCAGGTATCTGTAAATGATACACCGTATGCAGATTATTACTACAGTATTATGCTCTGTGGTGAGGAAGGTGACAGCACCCTGCTGTATGTATACACCGAAGACGGCAACTGCTGTATAGAACAGCCTTACAACGCAATATGCACCGCTGACCCCAGTCTGGCTGATATACTGGCATCATACGGCCGGTGACTCCCTTTTACCTTTTGGACTGATTTTAGATGAATCCGAAATTCCTTCGTCGAAATGCACAGAAATAAGCACAACAAAAAGCACCACAGGATTTTCAAAATCTTGTGGTGCCTATCTTTTCTAATTACTTGTATCCGATTACTTCTGATGATACTTCTTGAATTATCTCATCACTTATGTTTGCAATTTCCAACAGATAAACCTTATTTAAGCGAGGATTGAATATGCCAAGCCTCTTGATCTTCTGGAACTCTTTATGGATCGAGTGACATCCCATTATGTAGTACATGAGTAGTTGTAATGTATATTTGTTTTTTGGCGCTTCTTTGGACACTTTCAAATCCCACAGAGTATCCTGGCTCAAATAATCTCCATCGCCAGACGAAACAATTTCTGTATACCCACCCTCAAAAGTAAATCCATCTACTTCAACAGGGCCATACTCTTTCCAAAATGCCAAGCATCTATTGACCATAATGCGTATATTTTCAATCGTTTCAGTATCTGGCTGAATTTCTTTGACAGGTTTATAACCGATTATTCCTGCGCGAAAACAGACGTCATATCCGACTACTTTACAGGCATTGATTATAGATTTATCGTCCAAGCCCTTGATTTTGGAGATTAACTTTTCTGCATTTTTCCTCTCATTAACGCGGTCGGAACCAAGCAATGAAATATAAAATGCTTCATCTGCGGGTGTTCCTGTCATTAGTCTGGTTAAATAGTCTACTGCCAGTCCTACCAAACTGGCGTGTATATTCTCGTTGGGGTTTAACTCAATCCCATCATCAAGTGTTGTTTCCGTAAATTCCTTTGGTTTGATATATCCTCCCCGAGGCTGTTTTATGGCTTTTATTCTCTGTGTAACAGAATACATAACTTCATCCCTTTTCCTATTGATAGATATAGATGTGGTATACCGACAATATTGTTCGTTACATGAGTGTATTATTTTTCCATTTGCGTATAGATGGGGTACTTAAACGTCCCCTTGTAAAGGCTATTCCTATAACGTATGACTCAGATATCTCATTGATGCCAATCCAAGCCGGAAAGTCATGTTCTACATTAGCCACATAAACTATTACATCCACCATATCGTCGAAGTGGCATATAACCTCAATGGTTGTTTGCGTTATTGTATCGAATATTGAAAGCGTATAATCTTTAGAATAGTGTTGCTTCAAAAAATCACGAATTTCATTAAATCCTCCATTTCCATATGTTAATCTCATTGGAACCATGCTCTCAACTCCTTACTTTAGTATTGAATCTATATACAGGTGTTTATTTAGCAACGCTGTGTTTTCACTATAAGTTATAATATATCATACATTAAAGCTTATTTCAATGCTTGGCGAAATTGCCGGAGCCAGAACCCATCAGTCCAAAAGTAAAAAGGGACGCCGGTGATGGAATATTGACTTTTGCGGCTTTTAAATATACAATATAATAAACACAATATTTAAAGAGGTATACTATGAAAGCAAGAGTTCCTAAACACAGAGAATTCCTGATTGAAATTGCAGAAGATTACGAAAAAGCTGATGAATGCTGGGAAAAACTGCAGGAAATCATGGATGATTACAAAAAAGAAGGCAAAAGCGTTTACACAAAAACATTTATCGAAGATAATGAACCTAAAGTAAAAGCACTGCAGGAAATCTACGAATTTACATACACAATCGAAGAAAAATAAGTAATTCAGAAAGCAGGCCTTTTACTACGCCTGCTTTTATTTTTCAAATAATGTTCCGGAGGATATTATGAAACTTTTTGACAGTCACGTACATTATGAAGATGCAATGTTCAAGGATGACAGATATGAAAGACTGGACCGGCTGAGAAACACAGACGTGCAGTTTATTCTCAACTGCTGCAGTGACGTGGAGGTATTCGACACAGTCATTGATATAGTGGATAAATATGATTTTGCCTATGGCAGTATAGGCATCCACCCGCACTGGACAGCCGAAACACCGGATGATTATCTGGACAGAATAAAGGAACTGGTAAAACACCCAAAAATTGTGGCCATAGGCGAAATGGGTCTGGACTATTTCTGGAATGAACCGAAAGACCTGCAGAAGAGAATTTTCAGAGAACAGCTGCAGCTGGCAAAAGAGCTGGATATGCCTGTAATTATCCACGACCGTGACGCCCACGAGGACACAATAGAAATACTGGAAGAATACAGACCAAAAGGCATTCTGCACCGCTATTCAGGCCCTGTGGATATACTGAAAAGAGCTTTTGACCTGGGTATGTACATCAGCTTCAACAATGACCTGACCTACCCTATGTGGAATGCAGGCCCTATAGCCTGTCTGATGGAAACACCGTGGGACAGACTGCTGATAGAAACAGACTGCCCGTATGCACCGCCTTACGAAAGAGAAAATGACCGCTGTGAAGCCTATGACGTGGCAAACGTGGTAAAGGTGATAGCACAGCTGCGCGGTGTAAGCGAAGAGTTTGTGGCACAGAAAGCCATGGAAAACGCCCTGCGCGTATATGAAATTGAAAAATAAGGAGATAACAGTTTGATTATTTATCTTACCTATATACTGATAGCACTTACATCACTGGTGCTTATTTATATAAAACCGGGATTTATAAAAATGGCCAGTCAGAATATGGCACTGGCAAAACCTACGGTAAAAAACAGGATTATAGGCTTTGCCATAATTATATTCTGTGTAATTCTGTCTTTGTGGATGCTGGTACTGTTGGCAGCCGGCGTGCTGGGTATAATGATTTTGCTGAAATAAGACCGATGCTGTAAAATGATTGGCAATTATCTGCTATATATATGCTGGGGTACAGCAGTGCTGTCACCTGTGTGGTATTACACCGCATTTTGCAGACCGGGCTTTATAGGCCGTTTCCACCGGAAAGGCTATAAGTTTATGGTGGGAATATGTGCCGGTGTAACCGCATTTCTGTTCTTTATGTTTATTGTGGCCGTGGCGCTGCTTATTGAACATTACCGCTTTATGTGATAAAGGGGGGTATCTCTGTGCTGGAAAACGGACTGTTTCTTTATCTTGTATGGGGCACTGCAGTTGTATCCGCCGTATGGTATTTTACAGCCTTTATACGCCCCGGGTTTATTAAAAAACTGAACAAAACCGGCAACAGCCTGCTGTTCAATATGTGTGTGGGCATATCCGGCTTTCTGCGGCTGCCCGCTGTGGTGGCAGTATATATGATATTTTTTTACTATCTGCGCGTGAGGTGATTTTATGACATTTTTTACCGACGGGGCGTATATCCCACCCGTTTCCCCCGTTACGCTGAATCTGAAAACAGACCACCGGCATCTGGTGGAATATCTGTCAGACAGCCTGCAGTATGCACCCCGCCCTATGCCCCTGGGTGAAAAATGCGACACTGTTTACAACGGCATAAAGATAAGTATGCGCGTGTATATGGAAATTACCTGCCCGTACTTTGCACTGATAACAGATGGTGCTGCTACCAGACTGACCTATGGCGGGTTTGAAAAAGGCTATTTTGAAAAAATACTGGCTGCATACAACCCCGATGCCACCGGCAGTGACAATATTTACCATTGTGGGAGGTAGCTGATATGTCAAAATACGAAACAAAAATATATGCTGATTTTGACCATTTCCTGCAATATATGGAAAACAGCCTGAACCGGGGCACTGCACCGCCTGTAAATATCGGCGACTACAGCGAAAACGGCATACGTATCTGCATACGCCGCTTTGATGCACTTGCCCCTGTAAGAACAATGATTCTGATGGGCAAAACCGGCAGGTGCGAAATAACTGCGGAAATATATGAATCAGGCGTTTTCCTGAACAAGGGTATGATAGACAGCGACAGCACAGCTTTTAAAAATAAAATGCTGAAAATACTTGAACTGTATAACCCTGTGGCAGCGGAAAACGAAAATCACTTTTTCCGGCAGAAGCTGAAAACACCTCAGCCTGCACAGCCGGAGGATAATTCCCCGGAAATACCCGGATTTTTTGACAGAATAAAAAAATTATTCAGATAAAAGCAAAACCTTATGTGTTTACAATGGCACATAAGGTTTTTGGTTTTTTATCAGACTTTTTCACAGATTTTTATCTTCATTTTATCATCTGCACACAAAAACAGTGTGCTGCCGGGGACTATTTCCCTTTCAAGTATCATATTCACTATAAGGTTTTCCGTTTCCTGCCCTGCAATTCGTTTTATATCACGGGCACCGTATTCAGAAGACGGATTTTT
The DNA here is from genome assembly GCA_017400025.1 of Oscillospiraceae bacterium. The sequence continues at coordinate 1,142 of JAFQAF010000332.1, read as the reverse complement.
ACCTCTGATATATTCCACAGCCGTTTTATCATATTCCATAGTTACCCCCTGCCTTTTCAGCTTCCGGGCGATGTTATCCAGTTCTTTTGTGATTATTCTGGATATACTTTCCTCATCGAGAGGCGTAAAGGGCACTATGCTGTCCAGCCTGGCTATAAACTCCCGGGAAAAATACTTTTTCAGCTCATTTTTAATCTGCTCATTCAGATTTTCTGTTTTTTCCCTGCCGGAAAAACCAAGAAACCTGTTTTTGTTTGTAAAAAGTGCCGCCCCGGTATTTGACGTCATTACAATAATACTGTTTCTGAAGCTGATTTTTTTACCACGGGCAGTAGTGATAAAACCGGAATCCATTGCCTGCAGAAGAAGATTGTGCAGGTCCGGATGGGCTTTTTCTATTTCATCAAACAGTATCACACAGTGGGGAGTGCTGCCCATCTCCTTTTCCAGCCTGCCCCCTTCATCATAGCCTACATAGCCCGGAGGGGAACCTATCAGCTTTGTTATATCATTTTTTTCGCTGTATTCGGTACAGTCCACCCTTATCACGCTGTCGGTTCTGTCAAACAGCAGCTGTGCCAGCACCGTACAGCTGTATGTCTTGCCCACACCGGTAGGGCCGGCAAACATAAATGATGCTATAGGGCTGCTTTCATCTTTCAGGCCTGCTCTCCACTTTCTTATACAGCGTGCCATTTCTGCCGCAGCATAAGGCTGGCCGGAAATTCTTTCCGCCAGCTGCTTTTCCAGCCGGATAAACCTGTCCCTCTCCCCTGCCAGTATTTTTTCTGCAGGTATACCGGTGTTCCGGCTGATAATCCTGCCCACAGCATCACCATCCACAACTGTGCCGCCGTCCATTTTCACAGCAGCACAGCTCTGGTCCAGCAGGTCTATGGCTTTGTCAGCAGAAATCTGTGGTGAATGTATTTTACAGACAGTTCCACACTTTTTTCCACTGCACTGTCAAGAATATCCAGCCTGTGAAAGGCCATATATTTTTCTTTTATGCCATACAGTATCTGTCTGGTCTGTTCCGCATCCGGCTCTGTAATATTGACAACAGAAAATCTGCGCTCAAGAGCAGAATCCTTTTCTATATTCTTTGCATACTCATCCCGGGTAGTCGCCCCTATCACCTG
>JAFQAF010000331.1 GCA_017400025.1 Oscillospiraceae bacterium | reverse complement strand
TATTTTGACGATTTTACCACGCTTTTTGATAAATATTTTTCCGAGCGTGACAGAATTGAACGCACAAGACAGCGTGCGCACGACCTTATAACGCTTGTTAATACCGCTCGCGCGAGAACCGAAAGAAAGCTTGAAATACAAAGACAAACTATAGCGTGTTTCAGGCTGTCTTCATAGAATTTTTTGGATCTGTCAGCACAAGGTGCAACAATACCTCTTACCGGTTTGCCCTTGAATGCAGGGAATTCAACACCTGCAAAGAATTCTGTCAGGTCTTCGATGATAAGCGGGTTGCGCAGGTCAGGTTTGTCAGAACCGTATTTCAGCATAGATTCTTCAAATTTGATGCGTCTGAATGGAGCAGGGCTTACTTCCTTGTTGGAGAATTTTTTGAATGTGTTGTAGAGAACTGTTTCGCCTACTTTGAATACATCTTCCTGTTCTGCGAAAGCCATTTCAAAGTCCAGCTGATAGAATTCACCAGGTGAACGGTCGCCACGTGCGTCTTCATCACGGAAGCAAGGTGCAATCTGGTAATATCTGTCAAAGCCGGATACCATCAGCAGCTGTTTGAACTGCTGTGGAGACTGTGGCAGAGCATAGAATTTGCCAGGGTGTTTACGGCTTGGCACCAGGTAGTCACGTGCACCTTCAGGTGAAGATGATGTGAGGATTGGTGTGTGCATATCCATAAAGCCCAGGTCTTCCATCTGGCGGCGCAGGTAGCTGATAACCTGTGAACGGAACACAATGTTTTTGTGCAGTGCAGGGTTGCGCAGGTCCAGATAGCGGTATTTCAGACGTACGTCTTCTCTTGTTTCTTTGGAAGATTCAATTTCAAATGGCAGCATGTTTTTGCTTGGGCCAAGAATTGTCATTTCTTCTACGTGTACTTCAACAGTACCTGTTTCCAGTTTTGGGTTTACTGTTTCTTCATCTCTTGCAACAACAGTACCTTTAACCTGGATAACTGTTTCTTTGTGAACATCCTTCAGCATTTCTGCATCGTGGAAAACAACCTGTGTCATACCGTAATGGTCACGCAGGTCAATAAAGATAACACCGCCGTGGTCACGGATAGTGTTTACCCAGCCGGACAGTACAACTGTCTGGCCGATGTGTTCGTTGCGAACTTCGTTACATGTATGTGTTCTTAACATACTTCTTTCCTCCTGAAAAAATAAAAAATCCCGGAAATTCTCTTTGTCAAAAAATTTCCGGGACGAGTTTTTAACAATGCCGGCTGTGTGAGTATGATGACTTTGTACAGTACGTTTATTACATTCAGTAAAATAAAACCTTTAAATTACTTACAGTAAAAATATTCCGGTACAATTCACATACACAGCCTGTATATATAAACCCGCGGTGCCACCCGCATTGGTGCAAAAGCACCCACTTTAATATCTGATTTTCCGGTTTAATGTCACGACCAATCGCCTGCCCTGCTTGCAGCCGGTGGCAAGGGCTCTCTGATAAAGCGAAGCTGCAGAGTGTTCCCTGTATACTGTGTTACACAGCGCTTTCAGCCGGTGGCGCTGCTCTCTTTGGAAACAGTGTTGTATACAGAATCTCTATTCTCAAATTATAATCATTATTTTCTTTCTTGTCAATAATAAAATAATGGCAGAATTCCCCCGTATACCGCCAAAAACAAGAGGCAGCACCTCTGCCGCCTCTGTGTATTCAGATATTATGCAAAAAATGTGGCCAGGATTTCGTTTACCAGCTTGCCGTCTGCCTTGCCTTTTACCAGCGGCATCAGATTTTTCATAATGATGCCTTTCTGTTTTGCTTCAGGTTTGTCCAGGCCCAGCTGTGCCAGCACACCTCTGATAATTTCGCGAATTTCTTCTTCATCCAGCTGTTTTGGCATAAATGCAGACAGAATTTCGATTTTTGCCTTGCATTCTTCTTTTACTGCTTCATAGCCTTCCGGTGCTGTGTCCATTGTTTCCTTCAGCTGTTTGATTTCTCTGGAAACCACTGCAATGGCATCGTCCTCTGTCAGTTCGCCTCTGTTGTCAATCATTTTTGATTTCAGTGCAGACAGCAGTGCGGACAGTGCGTCCTTTTTCACTTTGTTCTTTTCTTTCATGGCAGCCATCATACCGGCGCGTACATCGTCCATCATTGCCATAATAAATTACCTCTTTCCGATTTGTTATGGTTATATTTTACCCCATTTTTATTGTTTGTGCAACTGATAATATGATAGAATATATTTATATCGTAAAGGATGGTGAGATTATGAATAAAGCAACAGAAATAGCAGGCAGAAAATACAGTATACCTGCCATTGTCACCCTGCCGGAAACCGGCGGGAAACACCCCTGGGTGATTATGTGCCACGGCACAGCCAGCGACAAAAATGAAGTGGGCAATATGTATGCAGACCTGGCAGACAGTCTTGCCGCAAAAGGCATAGCCTCTGTAAGGTTTGACTTTGCCGGCTGTGGGGACAGCAAGGCGAGCACCCTGGAGCAGAGCTTTATGGCAGAGGTTGCCGACACTGCGGCAGTGTATGACTATATATGCAATATGCCGGAAACTGATACCAGCCGCATCGGCATAATAGGCTTCAGCCAGGGCGGCAGGGTTATGGCACAGTTTCTGAAAGACTATGGGGACAGAATAAAGGCCGCTGTTTCCTGGTCCGGTGCCTGCCACAATGGCATGGGCGTGTTTGAGGGCTGGTTTACAGAATTTTATCCTTTTGCCCTGGAAAACGGGTATGCGGATATTCCCATGGGCTGGCGTGAGCCCCTGCGTCTGCCGCTGCAGTGGTTTGAGGATATAAAGAATACCAATCCTATGGATGCCCTTGCGGCATACAGCGGCCGGCTGCTGGCAGTTGGCGGCCGGGAGGATATGCTGGTGCCGGCTGCACACCGGGAGGAAATAGCCGCACTGAATGATGGCTGGGTTTCTGTGGTTTATGACGGGGCAGACCACACCTTCAACGTGCTTTCAGAGGATAACTCCATCGCACTGGACTGCATTGAAATGACAGCTGAATGGTTCAGCGAAAATCTGTGAAAACAGTATAAAAGATATATGAAAAGAGGTTAAATATGAAAAGGAAAATGCTTTCAGCCATAGTGGCACTGCTGTGCTGTATCCGGCTGGCAGGCTGTGTTCAGCCTGCTGAAAATAAAACTGACCTGCCGGAAATAAAATATACCGGCTTCCACAATCTGAAAAACAGCTTTGCGGTATGTGATGAAAATTACGTCTACGCCGGAAATCATCATTATATTTACAGAGCGCCAAAAGGCACCGGTGACTTTGAGTGTATTTACAGCGACGAAAACCTGTATATAAACAAAATAGCCCTTTGCAGTGACAGAATATACTTTTCCTCTGTGGAAAAGCTGTATTCCACAGACAAAAACGGACAGAATATCCGGACCGTAGCAGAAATGGCCATACCCGGGGGCCGTGTGCTGTGGGATACATTCTATGTTTTTGAGGATAATGTTTATCTGAAAAAAGGCAGTAAAATTTCTGCTGCCGGTGAAGAAACCACAGCTGGAAATATTATATTTTCTGAAAATACATATATAAACTCCCGCGGCATGGAGTACGAATTTATCCGCCGGGGTGAAAGACCGGAGGGCACACTGGCGGTAAAAGCCACCGGCAGTACCATACCGGCTGAAGGTGCAATCACCGGTGAAACTTCTTTCATCTTTACAGATGATTATATTTTCTATATCACCGGGGAGGAAACTGATTTCAGCTGCAGCCTTTCCCTTTGCCGCTGCCTGCCGGACGGCAGCCGGCAGCAGAAGATAGCCGATTATGACACACCGCTGAATCTTATTTACCGGGACAGTGAAAATCTGTATTATCACAATTATGAAAATTTCTTTATCCTGAATCAGAAAAGCGGTGAAATAACCAAAACTGCCTTCCCTTACCTGCGGGGCAACGTGTACGAAGTGTGCGACGGCAAGCTGTTCCGTATTTATACCCTTGAGCGGTGGGCAGCAGATTTTGCCACCGGGAAGACAGTATATCTTGCCGATATAAAGTAAATACAAGCAAAAAACACATACAAAAGCCAAAGGACAAGGCAATAAGCCTTGTCCTTTTTGTATAAGCAATATTTATTA
>JAFQAF010000330.1 GCA_017400025.1 Oscillospiraceae bacterium | reverse complement strand
TTGATAAATTATTCTTCGATTTAAACACTGATATTCCTATTGATTACAGAGCTATATATTTGCTTATGAGGTTTATTCCAAACCGAATATCTGAGGTTTTGAATATGGATTTGAATTGCATTACTATCCCAGACATTAAAGATGTCAATGTGTTCACTATTTCTATTCCTACAGCAAAAACTACGAGAGCGCATATTCCTAAATACCGGACATATAGCAGAAAACTTGATGGAAAATATGAATGTATTTTGTATCAAAGTCTGCAAAGTCAAAAAATTTATGCTGAACAGCACCAAGACAAATTACATCTTTATGATAAAGGTTATTTGTTTGTATCGTCGAAAGCACCTATTCGTTTAACTTCTGCTGCAGATTTCAATGATTTTCTCGATGATATTTGTATCAATAATAAAATATTAGACTCTTCCGGCAAAATAGCTCATGTAACATCTCACATGCTACGTCATTCTGCTATTTCTGCCATGAGACGAACAGGTATTTTAACAGATTACCAAATAGCCGAAAGTGCGAACCACGAAAACTTAAATTCTTTATATGGATATTCCAGAAAAGCAGAGATAGACGAAGTCCATGATTTCACAAGAATTGTTACTTCCGTGTTTAATTCTGTGTATGCTAAAGCAGAGCCGGTAGCTAATAATGATTCTTATTTCAATCAATTGCCTGAATATGTTTACAAAAAGAACTTACAGTCTCCGCATACACGAATTGTACCTGGATACGGTATTTGTACTAATATTTCGTGTACACCCAAATATGAAACTTGTTTTTCTTGTGAGTTTTTTGAGCCAAATGAAATATTCTACGAATATTTTGTTGAGGCTAATGCACTAATTGATACACGCCTCAACGGACTGAAAAAGAATCCTGTAAAAAATGCCTCATCAATTATTTTTAACGAGAAAATGAAACACGTTAACGAATTATTTATACATAAGGTTGATGAAATGCATACTACAGAAGATTTGATTTCATAACACAAAAACAACTAATAAGCTGAACATTTTTGGGATAGAACAGAATTAAGCATCCTAAAATTGTTCAGCTTTTAATTTTATATAAATCAACCAAAAAAAATTTAAAACGGCCGTTCACAATAGATGTGACATTAACATGGAGGTAAGACTATGAAAAAAACAATAAATAATGGTATTTTGAATTACCAAGAAGAATCCAGATGCAACTCATTAAAGAAAATAGATGAAGCTCTGCACTATATGTTTAATAACGGTATTAAAATTTCTCTGTCCTCAATTGCAAGGTACGCTGATGTGAGTAATGCTTTAATGTATAAACCACACGTGAAAGATTATTTAGCAAGTCACCCCATTTATTCATCATCAGATAAAAACCTTATCTATACACAAAAGGAAAAAATAGAGGAATTGTCTTCTAAAAACGAAAAGCTAAAAAAGCAACTTGACAGGACAACAAAGAAAGTTCAAAAGTTAGAATATGAAAATATCAAACTTAAGGAACAAGTCAAAAATCTCAATGAGGAAAAAATGCGTATTCTTGGGCGTGCGAAATTCAACATATCATTAACGGATATGGAAAAATAAACCAAAAAAATAGAGACTCCCTAAAAAAACAAGAGTCTCTTTTTTCTTTAAAATTAAATATTTTTGTCTACGATTAAACACTTTTTACGAGAAGCTGTAAATGCGCTAAATTACTACATTTTTTAATCGTAGACACTTTTTTTAGGTATTGAAACCTTAACAATATTATGGAGCGGGTGATGGGAATCGAACCCACACGACCAGCTTGGAAGGCTGGAGTTCTACCACTAAACTACACCCGCATATTTTTGCCACCGTATTTGATAGCAAAAATAATTATACTCATTCAGAGCGGTTTTGTCAAGTTTTATTTGTATGATACAGCAATATCGCCGTTTTCCGCCATAATGTGTACAGATTCCACATTCTGGTTTTCCACAATGATTTCTGCAATTCTGTCTTCCACTTCCTTGCGGATTACACGGCGGATATCACGGGCACCGAACTTGCCGCCCTGGGCTTTGGCACAGATAAGCTGCAGCACCTCTTTGTCCCAGGTGAGGGCGATGCCTTTCTGCTGCATAGGCTTTACATACTCTGTCAGCATCAGCTGTGCAATATCTGCCAGCGTGTCTTCTGTGAGAGGATCAAATACAACAATTTCGTCCACGCGGGCCAGGAATTCCGGGCGCAGGAAATCTGAAAGTGCTTTCATTGTTTTTTCCCTGCTCATTTCAGAAATTGTGCGGTTGAAACCGGTCTGTGCAGTTTTGTCACCGCTGCCAGCATTTGATGTCATGGCGATAACAGTGTGTTCAAAGTTTACTGTTCTGCCCTGGGCATCGTTGATTTTGCCTTCGTCAAGAATCTGCAGGAGAATGTTCATAACATCCGGATGTGCCTTTTCGATTTCATCAAACAGCACAACGGAATATGGTTTGCGGCGCACCTTTTCTGTAAGCTGACCTGCTTCATCATAGCCTACATAGCCCGGAGGTGAGCCAACCAGGCGGGAAACCGCGTGTTTTTCCATAAATTCTGACATATCAAAGCGGATAAGAGGGTCAACCGTATCAAACAGCTGGCTGGCAAGCTGTTTTACCAGTTCTGTTTTACCTACACCGGTAGGGCCCACAAACAGGAAGCTGGCCGGTCTTGTGCGGCCGGAAATACCTGCGCGGTTACGTTTTATGGCCTTTGCCACCAGTGAAACCGCCTGGTCCTGGCCTTTGATGTGCTCTTTCAGTTTTGCTTCAAGGTTTGCCACCTTGTTGAATTCGCTTTCCTTTACCTTTACAGCACTGATACCTGTCCACAGCTGGATAACCTTTGCGATATCGTCCAGTTCAACTGCAATATCCTTTACCTTTTCAGCCAGCTGTTTTTCTTCTTCCTCTATGCCGAACATTTTCCGTCTTGTATGGGCAATCCGCTCATAGTCCGGGTTTGTTTCCGCCTGAAGGGCATCAAGTGTTGTATTCAGCACTTCCAGCTCTTCCTTTTTCATCAGCCATTCGCTGATTTCCGGGTGACGGAGGCTGCAGCATGCACAGGATTCGTCCAGCAGGTCAATGGCTTTGTCCGGCAGGAAGCGGTCTGTGATATATTTTTCGCTCATACGCACTGTAAGGTCCACAACAGACTGAGGCACTTTTACATGGTGGTATGCTTCATAATACTGTTTTACGCCGGTGATAATATCTATTGTATCGCTGATGGAAGGTTCTTCCACCTTTACCGGCTGGAAACGGCGTTCAAGGGCAGCATCCTTTTCGATAAATTTGCGGTATTCGTTGAAAGTGGTTGCACCTATAACCTGTATTTCCCCACGAGAAAGGGCAGGCTTCAGGATGTTGCCTGCATTCATTGCACCTTCAGAATCACCTGCACCAGTGATTGTGTGGATTTCGTCTATGAAAAGGATGATGTTTCCGTTTTCCTTTACTTCGCCGATAAGGCTTTTTACCCTTGCTTCAAACTGGCCGCGGAACTGTGTGCCTGCCACCAGGTTTGTCATATTCACAAGGTAAATTTCCTTGTTGCGCAGTTTCTGCGGCACTTCGCCTCTTGTTATTTTCAGTGCTATGCCCTCTGCGATAGCTGTTTTACCTACGCCGGCTTCACCTATAAGGCAAGGATTGTTTTTCTGGCGGCGGCAGAGAATCTGTATGGTGCGGTAGATTTCATCATCGCGGCCGATGATGTTGTCAATTCCGCCTTCTGCTGCCTTTTTTGTCAGGTTTTCGCAGTACTGGTCAAGGAATTTGCGCTTGTTCTTTTTCTTTTTGTCCTTTTTGCCATCCTTTGATTTTTCGTCGCTGTCACGGCCGAAAGGAATTGTAGGCGAACCGCCCTGTTCAAAATCCTCGTCGTCATCGTCTTCATCAGCCATGCCCATATTCATACCGCCCATAAGATTGGCAAAATTGAACTCGCCGTTTTCGTCCATATTGTCGTTCATAAAGCTTTCCATCTGCTCTTCCATGGCTTTCATGGCATTGTCATCAATACCCAGCTGCTTCATCATATCATCAACCGGCTTGATGCCCAGCTCCCTGGCACAGGTCAGGCAGTAGCCTTTGCTTTTCACCTGTCCGCCTTCATTGGACTGTATATATATCATCGCGGGGCGTTTTTTGCATCTTTCACAAAGCATTGTATCATCTCCTTATTTTTCAGGATAAAAATGGATTAAACAGCGCTGTAAAGGCCAGAATTCTGCTCTGTGCCATTATCTCTCCATTGAGGAAAGACAGTGAGTCGCCGCTAACCAATACTATTATACTCATTAAAAATGATAATAATATGATATTCACACCGCCTATGGCTATTCCTGCCACAAAACCTGCCAGCCTGTTGGCTGTGCCCAGTACAGGTATTTCGTTTACTGCACTGAAAATCTTTGCCAGCAGTGCACAGACTATCTTTGCTGCAATGAACACTGCCACAAACAGCACTGCGCTGATGCACACTGTCACAAGAGGGGCAATGAATTCATCCACAAGATATACTGCAGAATCCATGGAAGGTGTGATAAGCCGGGACAGTGCGTCCTCAGCTTTTTCAAGTATTGTAACCACAAATTCCGAAGGCCAGCGTCCTATTATGGAATTTATGGCTGTTTCTATATCAATGGACCGGCTGGTCTGCACCAGATAATTGTATGAGCGCTGTGTCAGCGGGGCCCTGAGATAATTATCAAAAATAAGCTGTGAATAATTGTCTGCCACATACCAGCCTGCAAAAAGGCTGCCGAGTGTGCCGAAAAGCCTTACAACAGCAGTGAAAAATCCGTCGCTGTATGCCCTTATGGCACTGATGACAATTACCAGCAGTAAAATCCCGTCCAGAACAAGTGCGGGGTTATTCATTATATCACCTACTTTGAAGTTTTCTCCACTTTGGAAATGGAGGTGGAGTCTATAAGCATGGTACCGTTCCAGGTTACCAGCTGTCTGGAGAGAGCTCCTGCAGGCGAAGTATTCATAAGATTGCCTGCATAATCATATTCGTACAGATTTTCCCGGCCGAGAACATATACCCTGGAGCGGGAAACTGAAATATCCTTTACATTTTCCGGCACTGTGGCTGTGAATTTCCGGCTGAAATCCCGGCCCAGCAGTACCAGTGTGGCTGATGAGCCCCGGCTGTAGCCGCCGTGGACAAGAGCTATATAGGGGTCTGCATTTTCTACAGCAAGGATGCTGTCACCGGAAAACAGGTATTCCCCGGTTTTGCCTGCTGCAGCTGTGTCCCACAGTTCCACACTGTCTGAATAAGCCACCAGCAGTTTGCTGTCATTGAGGAAAATCAGCTTTCTTGGGTAATCGCCGCTGGTAATCCTGAATTTTTCCCCGCCTTTTGCAGCATCAATCACAAAAATATCTGTCTGCAGTATGCCGTCCACAGTCTGCACTGTTGTGACAGCAAGAGTGCGGCCGCTGTCTGACAGAACGCTATAAATCGGGAAGCCTGTGGCGCAGTACCAGGTAAAGCGTTTGTCCATATTGTAATTGTACACAGACACTTCGCCGTTGTAACTGTCGGAACGGGTGGTGACCGCAATTCTGTTGGAATCAGATATGCAGGCGTGGATTATATTGTT
>JAFQAF010000329.1 GCA_017400025.1 Oscillospiraceae bacterium | reverse complement strand
TGTACCGGATTTACCGCCGATGCGGTAGCCCGGAATATAGGCGTGGTGGCCGTTACCGCTGGTAACGTTGGTCTGCAGAATATTGGCAATTTTGCGGCTGGTATCTTCGCTGATAACCTGACGGCGGATTTCCGGAGTCATATCCTTTACCACATTTCCGTCAGAATCCAGCAACTGTGAAACCAGATGAGGTGTGACAAGATTGCCGCCGTTTACTGCAGTGGCAACAGCAGTAATCATCTGCAGAGGAGTGATTTTATTTGACTGGCCGAAAGCAGAGCTGGCCAGTGTAACAGTTGTATGGTTTTCTGCTGTGTAATGCAGGGAGTTCTGCTCGCCCGGCAGGTCAATACCTGTTTTTTCAGCAAGACCGAAGGAATAGAAATAGTCAAAGAATATATCCTTGCCCATTGTAAGGCCCATATCTATGAAGGCCGGGTTGCAGGAATTTATAAGCGCCTGGGAAAAGGTCTGTGCACCGTGGCCCCAGGTCTGTGAACATTTCATTGTTCTGTTTTCCACCTGTACAGAGCCTTTGCACATAAAGCCGGAACCAAGGCTTTCTGTACCGGCATCAAGGGCAGCGGAAGCTGTGACAATTTTGAAAACAGAGCCTGGTTCGTACAGGTCGTTTACCGCCTTGTTTCTCCACTGCTTCTGTCTGGCTGTGGACATTGCGGCATTTCGTTCCTCATCATTTACGATGGCCATTATCTGGTTGTAAAGGCTGTCATTGGTAAGGGCATAGGGCTCATTGGGGTTATATGCCGGATAGTTTGCCATACCCAGTATAGCACCGGTTTTCACATTCATAACTATGCCGGCCGCTCCCTCCAGTGCACCGTGCTTTTCGGCATTCAGCGCCAGATGCTTTTCCAGATAATGCTGTACTGTTTCGTCTATGGTTGTTTTCAGGCTGTAGCCGTCCTTTGTTTCACTGAGCACCTCGCTTTTGATGCCCATATCCATACCCCAGCCGTTTTTGGCCGCTATAACACGGCCTTTTTCGCCGGTGAGTTCTTCATCATAAAAGCTTTCCAGCCCTGCCAGGCCCTGGTTGTCAGAGCCGCAGAAGCCCAGGATTGTGGAAGCAAATTCTCCGTAGGGGTAATATCTTTTGTAGTCCTCAATAACGTTTACACCGCTGAGGTCATTTTCCTGGCAGAATTCAATAACCTTGTCGGCCACCGGTTTATCCACCTTCTGCTTTATAAGCTGATAGTAGTTGTTTTTGCCCAGTTTTTCCAGCACGGACTGTTCATCCACTTCCAGTATTTCTGCCAGACCGTCTGCTATTGTCCGGTGCTGTTCCGGCTTGCTGTCTTTAGGTGAGACAGAAATAGTCCACACTGTGGCAGTCTGTGCCAGAATTTTCATATTGGAATCGTAAATAGTGCCGCGTTTTGCAGATACCTCTGTTTCGCGCAGCTGTATTTCCGTGGCACGGCCTTTGTATTTTTCATAGTTCACAATCTGTATGTTGAACATTTTTGCAATAACAACACAGAAACAAAGTGTGGCGCATACAGTAAGCACTATGGAGCGCCTGCGCATCTGATTTGTTACATGGGTCTGATTTTTTCTATTGTTCGCCATTTATATCTCTTTCAGTCAGCCTCTTATTATTGATTTTAGGCGAAGAATAACAAAGACCTGTTTTGTCCGTACTCTCCGCCTGTATTTATAGTAAATTTTATTTTTTTAAGGCAATAAATATGACAGTATCGGCTGCATTGCCTCATCCAGCTTTTCTTTCACAGGTGATTCTTCCACCACCAGCATATTTTCGCTTTCCAGCTCCACATATTTTTTCTGTGAAGAATCCATTTTTACCATGCCCAATGTATTGATGGCATAGCTTTCGATTTCATCCAGGGACATTCTGCTTTCCAGGGTGAATTCAAGATAGGATTTTTCACTTTCCAGCTGTGTAATTTTTTTGTTTTCGCTTGTGATATCTGTGGAATATGCTGTGATGGCAGCGTTGGTGGCAATCACACCGATAATAAGGGCAAAAAGCGCAGCAATGCTTACAAGATCAAGCATTTTTTTACCCAAAGAAAATTTTGTCTGTGCCTTTATAAGCACGCTTTCCTTTTTCTCTTTTCTTGCTATGTGTCTTTCCTGTTCCTGTTCGTAGAAAGACAAATCATAGGCTACGTTTCTTCTGTCCATACTGACTTCCCCTGTATTTTATATTCCCGTAAATAATTCTTTTTAATATTCCAGCTTTTCTATAATTCTCAGCTTTGCTGAACGGCTGCGGCGGTTTTCTTCCTGCTCTTCCCGGTCAGCCACCAGCGGTTTGTTTGTGATTATTTTCGCCTTTGCCTTGCCGCCACAGATACATACCGGCAGTTCTTTAGGACAGGTGCATTTTACCGCCAGCTGTCTGAAATACTGTTTCACCATTCTGTCTTCAAGGGAGTGGAATGTGATGATACACATTCTGCCGCCTACATTCAGCATGCTGAAAAGGTCTTCCAGTGCGTCCTGCAGTGCCCCCAGTTCATCGTTTACTGCTATGCGCAGCGCCTGGAAAGTTTTGCGGGACGGGTTTTTGCTTTTTCTTCTCTCTGCTGCCGGATATGCACTGTTCACAATATCTGACAGCTGTTTTGTTGTGGTGATAGGCTCATTTTCCCTGTAAGCCAGAATTTTCTTTGCTATCTGATAGGCAAATTTTTCTTCACCGTAATTTCTCAGTATATCTGTGATTTCCTGCAGTGACAGTGTGTTCACCAGGTCTGCAGCTGTCGGGCCTTCCTTGCTCATACGCATATCCAGATATGCTTCTGCATTGTAGGAAAAACCTCTTTCGGCAGTGTCCAGCTGATAGCTGGAAACCCCCAGGTCCAGCAGCACACCGTCTATTTTTTCTACGCCTTCCCTTGCCAGTGCTGATTTTGCCTGGCGGAAGTTTGTATGTATAACCTTTGCAGGCAGGCCCTGCAGTCTTTCTGTGGCCACTGCCACAGCGTCCGGGTCCTGGTCCAGACCGTACAGCATGCCTGTTTCTATTCTTTTTGCTATTTCTTTTGAGTGGCCGGCGCCGCCACAGGTACCGTCCACATATATGCCGTCCGGCTTGATTGCCAGGCCGTCTATGCACTGCATAAGCATTATCGGTTTGTGACTGAATTCACTCATCGGCTAAAACTCCATATCTATAAGCTTCTGTTCAATGGAAGCAAAATCGTTTTTCTTTTCGTTTTCTTCATAGGCTGCCTTGTCCCATATTTCTGCATATGTACGTGCACCTATAACAACTATTTCCTTTGTGATATTGGCGTGGTCTTTCAGGTACTGTGGCAGCAGGATTCTGCCCTGCTTGTCCGGTGTGATTTCGGCCACGTTACCGTAGAGTATACGCAGCAGTTCTTTGGACTGTACTGTAGGCATATCGTCAAACTTTGAATCCAGCTTTTCCCACTGTTCTTCGCCGTATACAACGAGACATTTGTCAAACCATTTGGTCACGTAAAGGGTTTCTCCCATTTCTGCACGGAATTTAGGCGGGAAATTTGCTCTGCTTTTTGCATCAACTGTATATTCGTATCTGCCCATCAGCATATAAATCTACCACCTTTCCATAAAATCAAGGGATTTTTACCACTTATGCCCACTATGTGACACTTTTGCCTACTTTTCCCCACTATGCTAACATTATACCGCAATTATTATATAAATGCAACTTAAATATAGAAATTTTCACACAAGGTGAATAGTAAATTTTTCAACAGAAATAACGTTTTTTTGTCCGGGACAAAATCAGACAAAAAAATAAAAACGGCGTGATACACGCCGTTTTTTCAGGGGGTAATATGATTATTTTGTAAATGCTGCTGCGCTTGCGCCTGCGATACGGCCGAATACAACTGTATCTGTCAGTGCATTGCCGCCCAGACGGTTTTCACCGTGGATACCGCCTGTAACTTCGCCTGCTGCAAACAGACCAGGGATTACATTGCCTTCTGTATCCAGTACTTCACAGTTTGTGTTGATTTCAACACCGCCCATTGTGTGGTGAACTGTTGGTACACGTGGTGCTGCGTAGTAAGGAGCTGTATCGATTGGTGTGGAGTAAAGTGTTCTGCCGAATTCGTCTTCGGATTTGTCTGCAACGTGTGCATTGAAGCCGTCTACTGCTGCAACAAGGTTTTCTGCTGGAACGCCGATTTTTTCTGCCAGTTCTTCCAGTGTGTCTGCTTTGAATGCACGGCCTGCTTCTACCAGTTCGTTTGCAGATTCGTTGAAGTTGTTCACTTCGTCACCTGTTGGGTAGCAGTCAGAGTCCATAACGATGAACATATAGGAATCTGTCTGTGCGATGAGAGCCTGTGTCATTTCGTCACGGCGGCCGCCTTCGTTAACAAAACGGTTGCCTTCTTTGTTTACGAAGATACGTCTTTCAACGTCGTGTTCGATGTTACCGGAGAGAGAGCCTGTTTCAGGGTCGCCCAGTGGGAGCAGCTGGATGTTGCCCATATCGATAAGGTTTGCACCTACAGCTTCTGCCATAGCGATACCGTCGCCTGTAACGCCTGTAGCGTTTGTTGTTTTGATCTGTGGACCAAGGTCTGCCCACTGTGTGTTGTATTTCTGACGCATTTCAACGTTGCCTGCGAAACCGCCTGTTGCCAGTACAACACCGTTTACAGCTTTTACTGTAACTTTGTTGCCTGTTTCACCTTCTGCGATAACGCCTGTAACAACACCGTCTTCAACAATAAATTCTTTTGCTGTTGTGTTGTACATTACTTCAATGCCTTCGTGGCTGTCTACGTATGCACCGTATGTTTTGAAGAAGCCTGTACCAACAGGTTCAACAGGTTTGTGTGCACGTGGCCACATACCGCCTGTAACTGTGAATACTTCGCCTTCGATAAATTCCATACCCATGGATTTCAGCCATTCCACGCCATCCCATGCGTTTTCAACCAGGATTCTGATAAGTTCAGGTTTACCTGCTTTGTTACCGCCTTCGTATGTCTGTGTGTAGTGGTGTTCAACACTGTCGTTATTTGCGATAGCAATGTCACTGCCTTCGTCAACAGCGTTCAGTGCACCGCCTGCCAGAGTTGTGTTACCGCCCATAGCGGATGTTTTTTCAATAACCAGAACGTTTTTGCCGTTTTCGTTTGCTGTAACAGCAGCAGCCATACCAGCGCCGCCTGCACCGATAACCAGAACGTCAACTTCCAGTTCTACGTCTTCTGCTTTTTCAGTAGCTGCAGGTTTGATAGCTTTGAGAGCTTCCACGTCTGCACCTGCCTGTTCCATACAGGCTGCAACGCCTTCCAGAACAGCATTTGATGTGAGAGTAGCACCTGCTACTGCATCAAGACCAAGACCCTGGATTTCCATGATTTTTGCAGGAAATTCTTCGATAACCGGTGTGCCGATACCAGGTGTTTCTTCGTGTTCAATCTGAATGTCTGTGATTTCTGTGTCAGATACTGTAACAGTAACTGTCATTTCATGCATACCTGTTACTGTAGCAGAATATGTGCCGGCTTTGTACTTTGCTGTACCTGTTTCGCCGCCACATGCAACCATGGAAAATGCCATGGAAGCTGCCAGAACAACAGCTGCAAGTTTCTTTGCGATTTTTTTCATCTTGTGTTCTCCTTCTATATTTTGTGGGATTTCCACATTAAATAAAATTATATCAATATTTTTTTATCAATTCAATATGTATTTCCCACAAAAAAACAGATGGAAAAACCGATATTTCCCATCTGTTTTGTATATTATTATAAATCCAGCTTTCGGACAACCTTTGCAGGTA
>JAFQAF010000004.1 GCA_017400025.1 Oscillospiraceae bacterium | reverse complement strand
TTTTACTCTTGCCAGAGTTTTTTCTTTGCCCAGGATTGCAGCCAGTTCTACGCCGCCGCCAGGTGTGAACTGTTTGCCGGAAACAGCAACACGCAGTGGGTAGAGAACCAGACCGTTTTTAACACCCAGCTGGCCGATGAGTTCGAACAGTTTGTTGTGGATGTTGTCCATTGTCCAGTCTTCGATGCCTTCCAGTACAGGGAGGATGTGACCCAGCATTTCTTTGGAGTTTTCAGGGTTTGTCTTCATCTTCTTGTTGTTGTACAGGTCAACATCGTATTCAGGCATTTCGTCAATGAAATCTACCTGTTCGGAAAGGTCGCCCAGAACGTCGCAGCGTTTCTGCAGCACTGTGCACAACAGGTCAAAGTCGCAGTCGCCTTTCAGTGTTTTTCTGATGTAAGGCATTGCTTTTTCCTTGAAGTCTTCAACAGACAGTTCGCGGATGTATTCGCCGTTGAGGGATTTCAGTTTTGCCATATCGAAGATAGCAGGTGATTTGGAAATGTTTGAAGGGTCAAATACCTGTGCCAGTTCTTCAAGGGAGAATTTTTCCTGTTCTGATTTTGGGGACCAGCCCAGCAGAGCGATGTAGTTCAGGATAGCTTCTTTCAGGTAACCCATTTCTACCAGGTCTTCGTAGGAAGCGTCACCGTGACGTTTGGACAGCTTGTGCTGTGCATCTCTCATAACAGGTGGGCAGTGTACATAGTCTGGGATTTCCCAGCCGAAGGCCTGATACAGCAGGGTGTATTTAGGTGCGGAAGAAAGGTATTCTGCACCGCGGATAACCGGGTTGATAAGCATAAGATGGTCGTCAACAACGTTTGCAAAGTTGTATGTTGGCATACCGTCAGCTTTCAGCAGAATCTGGTCGTCCAGTGTGCTGTTGTCAACTGTGATACGGCCGTAAACCAGGTCATCAAAATATGTCTGGCCTTCGTCAGGGATTCTCTGGCGGATAACGTAGGATTCGCCAGCGTCCAGTTTAGCCTGGATTTCTTCCTTTGTCAGATTGCGGCAATGGTTGTCATAGCCTGGAATCTGGCCGGACAGCTGTTTGATTCTGTTTACTTCTTCCAGTCTTTCCTTTGTACAGAAGCAGTAGTATGCTGCACCTTTTTCTACCAGCATTTCTGCATATTTTTTGTAGATGTCTTTTCTTTCAGACTGTACGTATGGACCGTATGGACCGCCGATATCCGGGCCTTCATCCCAGAAAAGTTTTGTTTCTGTAAGAGTGTTGTATATAATCTCAACAGCACCTTCAACCTGACGTGTCTGGTCTGTGTCTTCTATTCTTAATAAAAAGTCGCCGCCTTTTCTGCGTGCTGTGAGGAATGCATACAGAGCAGTGCGGAGGTTGCCAACGTGCATATAGCCTGTTGGGCTTGGGGCAAATCTTGTTCTTGTTCTTTCTAATGCCATGATAATCCTCCTGAATTGATGATACATATATCTTATTATTTTATTTTAACTTTGTCAATTGCAAAACAATCAAAAGTGTGGTATTATAGTGTATATTATCTTTAAGGATGCGCGGATGTCCTTGACCGGCGTACAAATTTTACATCATTCAGGTGCGCTTACATACCGCGTAAATACAGCAAGGAGGCACAGTATGGAAAAAGATAACGCAAAGAAAATAGTTTTCAGCGGCATTCAGCCAACAGGTTCATTCACACTCGGTAACTACATAGGGGCTGTTCGTAACTGGCCACTGCTGCAGGATGAGTATAACTGTATTTACAGTGTTGTTGACCAGCACGCTCTCACAGTAAGACAGGACCCGGCCACTCTGCGCAAACGCACATACGAAGCTTTTGCGATGCTGCTGGCCAGCGGCATTGACCCTGAAAAGAGCATGGTATTTGTACAGAGCCACAACCCTGTTCACTCACAGCTGAACTGGATTCTGGCATGCAATGTGCAGTACGGTGAGCTGACAAGAATGACACAGTTCAAGGATAAATCTGCAAAACACCCTGAAAACATCAACGGCGGCCTGCTGACATACCCTGTTCTGATGGCTGCAGACATTCTGGCATACAACGCCCACGGCGTTCCTGTAGGCGGCGACCAGAAACAGCATGTTGAACTGGCAAGAAACATTGCACAGCGCTTCAACTCTGTATACGGTGATACATTTGTTATGCCGGAAGCATTTATCCCAAAAGTAGGGGCAAAAATCATGTCCCTGCAGGACCCTACAAAGAAAATGTCCAAATCCGATGAAAACGTAAACGCCACAATTCTTCTTTCTGATGACAAAGACACTATCATGCGCAAATTCAAACGCGCTGTTACAGACAGTGACGGTGTGGTAAAATACGACGTGGAAAACAAACCGGGCGTTTCCAATCTGATGGGTATATACAATGTATTCACAGGCAAATCCTTTGAGGAAATCGAAAAAGAATTCGAAGGTCAGGGCTACGGCGTGCTGAAAGAGGCAGTAGGTCAGGCAGTTGTTGACGGCCTGGCACCTATCCAGGGTGAATACAACAGAATCCTTTCTGACAAAGCATATCTGGAAGGCGTAATGAAAGACGGCGCACTGAAAGCACAGCGCTATTCACAGAGAATTCTGGACAAGGTATACCGCAAGGTTGGTTTTGTACAGATAAAAGACAAAAAATAATCTTTGATAAAACAAAGGCAGGTTTTATAACCTGCCTTTTTCTTTTGTATTTTCCGGACAATGCCTTTTCATAAGGCCTGTCAGTTTACTTTGTATATAATCACATTGCCTTTTTCAAACACTCTTTCAAACAGCTGTTCATATAAAGGCAGGTCTATGTAATAATCTGCCCTTTCCCAGCTGGAAACCATAATGTAGTCCACGCTGTATTTTTCATACAGCCGTATATTTTCAGCCGGGTTTTCAAACATCTGCTTAACCTCTGCCTTTCTGGCGGAAGTATCTATGCCGTGGAAATAGAGGAATGTGTCTGCACCGCACACTATACTGCGGCCGGTGAGGGACGGCACTTCGTTGTTGTGGCGTGTATTTGTGAGAAACACATCATCGGCATCTGTCTGTGCCAGTATGTACTCTGCCGCCGCCACATGGTCCGGCCGGTACAGCCAGTAATCAGACACATATTCCCTGCCAATGGTCAGCAGGCCGGAAACTGTGCACACAGCCACAAACACCACAGAAAAGGCTGTAAACAGAATGTTTTTCCTGTATTTTTCATATAAATCAAGGCCGAAATCCGCCGCAGCAATACACAGCAGCATATAGGCCACATACAGCAGCTTGTTGTTATCATAGGTATTTGGGGTGAACATTATCAGTTCTGCCACAAACCATATCACACCGGCAGGCAGTATAAGTTCCGCCCCTTTTCCGTTTTTTCTGAAAACTGCCCCCACTATCAGCACCAGGGGTGCACCTATATTCTTTATATAGAACCAGGGGTAGAAATCCTTCAGGTTTCCCCAGTTGAAATGGCCTCTCAAAAAGCCCCCTTCTGCCACCTGGCCAAAGGTCCACAGCACCAGCTGAGGCACTGCCATAACAAGAACTATTGCAAGGTAAACACCCCAGCCGGAGAGGATGCCTGCGTATCCGTTCTTTCTGATGTATTTAGTCAGCAGGTATATGCCGTAAAGCACACACAGCTCTATGCCTGAAATGCCAATGGCAAAGTAAAGCTGTGGCCGGCCAAGACCCTGTCTGTCCAGCACCCACAATGCACACATAAACGCCACAAAGGCTGTGAACAGCACACCGCCGTACCATTTTTCCTGCTGTGCATCGTCCCTGTACAGATACAGCAGCAGCCAGCCGGCACTGACAAGCCCCATTGCAAGGAAAGAGTGGGTGTGTATCAGCGGCAGTGCCCCTGCAAACACAGCGGCATATACAAAATACTGCTTTTTGTCCTGCCATACGGCACGGTACAGCAGCCACAGACCGCAGAAAACCATTGCATAACCGAAAAGGGATGCCCTCTGTGGCAGGAGAATATCCGCAATCACATTTGCCCAGCGGATATTGTGGTCCACAAGGTTGGTGGGTGTGGTGTAAAATCCGGTGAAAATATCGGAAAATTTAAAGTCACAGCCTTCCACAAGGCCGGTGAAATACACAAAACCAAGACCGCCGTTCAGCATAAACAGCACCAATGAGAAAAGGGCCTTTGCCCTGTGATTAAGCACTGTAACGGCAAGGATATACACCATTGCCACAATCTGCACAAAGGCCGCCAGCATAGGCAGTATGTAGGCAAGGCGCAGTGATGCACCCAGCAGGTAAAGGCTGGAAGAAATGGCGGCATTGAGGAAAGGATATGCCAGCTTTGTACCCGGAAAAATGGAGTATTCCGGCGGGAAACTGCCCTGCCGTGCAATACTGCTGATAAAGCCCAGGTGCATATTCATATCCCCGTAGGTGCACTGGCCGGTGTGTATTGCGCCGTCTGCCCCCGGGGGAATTATGTGGCTGTCCAGCAGGCAGCACCACAGCACAAAAAGCACTGCGGCAAACAGCACAAACCGGCTGTTTTTTCTGACAGAAGCAAAAGCCGCTGACGGCTGAAACTTCACTTTTTCCCCTCGCTTTATATAAATCACAAACACCGGCCGCAGTAACAGAGCCGCCGCAATGTGGCCTGCCACTGTGAAATCAAGGGCGATTGCCCCCAAAGACGGCAGCAGGTGCAGCATAAGGCTGCCTGCGGCACTGCCCACGGCCAGCCTTACCGGCCGGCTTTCCTCTTTCAGCAGGATGTGCGCCGCCGCCAGCCCTGCCAGCTGAAAATATATAAAGTACAACACAGCGGAAATATTTCCCCATAAACTGCCGGCCATAACTGCCCTCCCCGTAAAAATCATAGGAATATTATACACTATAAATTGAATTTATCAAACAGCACGGCCGCAAAAGGCAAAATAAAAACAGCCAGGAGTGTTATACCCCTGGCTTTCTTTACCAAATAAGCTGTACACTACTTGGATATATAAGCTTCAATTATTTTCTTTATTTTATCTGGAAAAACATTTGATTCATAATCTGTTAACATACCGCTCTGTGCTTCTATTGCCTGTACAACTGTTTCCCCATTCAATGAGAACACAAATAAACATCTTCTTGCATTATTTATATCCCTGAAATATTTTATTTCAACACCGTTACTTATGAACTCTTTTTCCTGTACAAGACTGGGGTAAGAATTGTTTTTTATATATTCAGCTATGTTCGTATGCTTTTCACAAATTTTAACACTGTATTTTCCCATTGTTACCTCATATACTATAATAATTATTATTCATTCCATAAGGGGTATAAGGATTATATTTTTTTATAAACAATTCCATATTTTTATAATCACTGTATACTTCGCTTATACCATTATAGGAAACAACCAGGAAAAAATACCCTCGGGATATCTTGCAGGTGGTTATATTTCTTCCGCCTATACATACGCTATCTCTTTCAGTTGCACCAAATGATACCGGCCCATATCTTAAACTGTTTTCTAAATATTCAACAAGATGCGTATGGTCTACCTTTTTCAAAATTTCGTACTTGTACATTAACATACCCTTACTTATTAACAATTTTGATATATTATACTTCTACATTGATAAGTTGTAAACCCTGCACTATACGTATAATAGTGGGTGATGTAAATGTTCGTTCCGTTATATAAGATTTTATTTCAAGGAATAAAATTAATTTTTATCATATCAAGTATTATATAAATTATACAACTTATATTTCCGGAGCAGATTTCACTTACTATTTGAATGAAAAATATGTATAAATATCCAGTCTTATATTTATATGAAATTAGCAATCAAAACTACCAGCATAGCTGGTGGTTATTTCTACACAAAATAAAAAGCAGCAGTATTTCTGCTGCTGTTTTTATTTCTGCATTAGCCTTCAACAATTTCCATGCCGGAGATAAGGTGTTCAAGAACAGCTTCTCTCATAACGCAGAATTTGATGTATGGTTTGCCGTAGTTTGTGGCAAATGCTGTGTAGTCATCTGTGCCGTAGTAAGTTTTGAAGTATTCTGTGATATCTTCATCTGTTACTTCAACGCCTTCTGTTTCAGCCAGTGCCTGAACGATAACATACATTTTTACTGTTTCTTCAATGGATTCCTTGTTGGATTCAATGTATTCATCCATTGATTCCACGCCGGACATTGTCAGCAGGTCTTCTGCTGTCATACCCATCTGTGAAGCGTAGGATTCCATGTAGAATTTCAGGTAACTGATTTCGTAATCTTTCATAGCCTGTGGGTATTCAGAAACTGTGCAGTCTGCATCCAGTTTTTCCCATACATAGTTTTTGATAGCTTCGTCAACCAGAGTTTTTTCAAAGTATGCC
>JAFQAF010000328.1 GCA_017400025.1 Oscillospiraceae bacterium | reverse complement strand
TGGCTGCACAGGGCATACAGGTATGCGGCGGCGTAAGCGGCAATGCAGACACAGCTGTATCTGACTATATTCTGGGCAAACTGGTGTACAGTGACGCCGCAAACTGCGACCATCACGATCATCACCACGGTGCAGACCATGAATGCGGTGACCACGGTTGCGGTGACCATGACCACGACTGCGGTGACCACGGCTGCCATAACTGATAAAATTTTCTTCCATAATATACAGAAAAGACCACAGAACTGTCTGTGGTCTTTTTGCTTTTTCTATACAATCTTTTCAGTTTTGTACCGTGAAACAAACTGTTTCCGCCGTGAAGAGTGGCCCCATAGACTGAATATAAGCACTGTCTTGGAAAGTATATGTATTATAACCGCAGCATAATACACAAACCCTGCAGGGGCAAAAAATTCTGCCAGCACGCCAGCTGTGTATGTGACAGTGGTGATGTCCCTGTGCAGGGCGATGGTACTGCCCTGCTCTGTACCAAGCAGCGCCACTGTATCCGAAATATTTGTGCATATCTGGAAATGGATATACAGATATATCACCGCTGAAACCGCAAATATGATATAGGGTTCTTTATTGTACCCCAGCAGATGTGCCACTGTACGCAGTATTACCACCGCTGTAAGAATCAGGCTGATGGGCCTGAGCAGTTTTGCCGTAGGCTGAAAAGCGGCTATTCCATCCAGTGCAAGGCACAGCAGGATGTAGCCCCACCAGTCCGGCAGGATGTCCAGCACACCTATGCTGATGCTGTAGGTAGTGAGAAAATACCACCAGGCCACACGGCTGACGGCCTTTGGATAATCAGTTTTCAATAATTTCACCATCCCGCAAATT
Source organism: Oscillospiraceae bacterium (assembly GCA_017400025.1). The sequence goes on along the minus strand of JAFQAF010000328.1, from coordinate 1,757 downwards.
GATTTTGAAACTTAAGGTTTTGTCCCCCATACGCCAGTCGTTCAGCCACAGGTCCACCTGCAGGGCCGCCGGCAGGGCGTAGTCCTCTGTATCATAGATAATGTAGGCATAGACAAAGCCGCCTTCCCTGAGAAGTACATTGTCAGTATGGGTGACATCCAGGCTGTAATAGCCCTCCGGCCCGTTTGTGGACATTACTGTTTCCTGCATGCCCATATATTTCTGTGTGTACTCACCTGTATTATAGCTGTTGTCCACGCTGGCCAGAGTGCCTGCACCGAACATAATATTTTTGTACTCTGCACATTTTTCATTGGGGTAAAAATGCGCCCTGATAATATTTTTGCCTGCAGTAAAATCTGTATTTGGCTTTGCATGCATATTGTTTTGTGTATCGCTGAACCAACTGATATTGTCTGCCAGCACAGTGAGCCTGCCGTACTCTGTCATTATATCAAATTCAGCCAGACCGCTGTAATCCTCTGCACGGGGCGGGCCATAGGTGCTGTCTATACACTCCGGTTCATAGTAGAGGCTGTAATCTGCCGACTGATACACCTTCCAGCCGTTCTGCTTTATTATTCTCACCGGGATAATATAGCTGTATGTGCCGTATTCCCCGTCCGAATTGTCCCGGTCAAAGTGTCTGAACATAATGCCGGCAGAATATTCTGTGTCACTGATTTTTTCAAGCCCCACTGTAAAATAAAGCACCGGGTGGGTGTCAAAATAGTATATATCCTCTGTATCCGGCAGGGCATACTGCTGCAAGTGCATATCCCGGGGTGTGACGGCAGACATAAACCGGGGATGGTCCTCAAAAATTGCTTTGGCATAGGTGTCTATTGCACCGGCCACTGTTTCACACCGGGCCATTTTGTACTGCTCCAGCTGCATCTGATAATCAAAACCGGCTTTTGCCGTATTGGGATGCCTCAGCTCATCTGCAGTACCGCTGCCGTACATCACTGCAGGCAGCAATATCACCGTCATGCATACAGCCACTGTGCCCATACCCTGGGGGTATTTTCTGAAACGGGCAATGGCCTTTATTCTTTCTGAAATGAAAACCGAGCCGTTGGAAATTGAGGTGGTGCCAAAGGCAGATGGGTATTTTTCATTTGTCATGGACAGCAGGATTCTGCCGTAATCACGCCTTTCCTCCCCTGCCAGCTTTTCCATAACGCGGTAGTCACAGAGGGTTTCCATATCATTGTTTATAAAATTAAAGATAAACTGCAGGAAAATATTTGGCCAGTGAAGAGCGCGGAAAAAGGACCACAGCACCTTCTGCCATAAATCGCCGTATTTAAGGTGCAGCAGCTCGTGGAGAATTACCTTGCTGTCTGTCCGCCGGTCTGCCGGCAGTACCAGCACCGGGCGGAATATGCCAAATACAAAGGCAGAAGGCAGGCCTGGCACGGTTTTTACCCTTGTGGGTCTGAGTGAATATTCAGCAGCTGTTTTATCGGTAAGCCCCTGCAGTTCCCGGTCTGTGCCCGCTGCAGCCACCAGGGCAGACAGTCTGAAATAGGAAACCGTATATCTCACAATACATACCGCTGCCCCCGCCACATAGATAACAAATGCTATATCGGTTATACTGGCCGGACTGCCGGTGATATATGGCACAAATGTGGTATTGTACACCACCTTTTCTGCCCAGGTAAACCGGGAGGCAAGACTGCTTTCAGTAATTGTTTTCACCGCCTGCAGTGCCACCTGTGGTGTGCGCCACACAAAGCGGCCGGTACGGC
>JAFQAF010000327.1 GCA_017400025.1 Oscillospiraceae bacterium | reverse complement strand
GAAATTTATTTATTTCCCCGAATAGTAATAATTATTTATATATGATAAAATAATTACAATATATGAAAGAGAGGGCAGATTTATGATTCTTATAAAAAACGGTATGGTTTACAATGCAATTTCCCCTGACCCTGTAAAGGCAGATATTCTGGTGGGAAACGGAAAGATAGTAAAGATTGATTCTGATATTCCGGCAGGCGAAAATGTGGATGTCATAGATGCTACCGGCTGCCGTATTTATCCGGGTTTTGTGGAAGCACACGGCCACATCGGTCTTGACGGTTACGGAATAGGCTATGAAGGAATGGACTACAACGAAATGAACGATATTGCCTGCCCGCAGATGAGAGGCATAGACGGAATAAAGGCTATGGACCCTGCTTTCCGCCAGGCTGTTGAGGGCGGTGTTACAACTGTGTGCACAGGCCCTGGCAGTGCCAATGTTCTGGGCGGTACATTTGTTGCCATAAAAACTGTGGGCCGCCGCAGTGACGATATGGTGGTTAAAGACAATGTAGCTATGAAATGCGCATTCGGTGAAAACCCGAAACGTGTTTACCGTGACAAAGGTAACTCCACAAGAATGTCCACATCTGCAAAACTGCGTGAAATGCTTTTCAAGGCAAGGGAGTATGCCGCAAAGGTTGATGCCGCAGGTGATGACATTGCAAAACGCCCGCCTTTTGATATGAAAATGGAAGCACTTATCCCGGTAATCAAAGGGGAAATGCCTCTCAAAGCCCATGCCCATGCTTCTGATGATATTTTCAACGCTATAAGAATAGCCAAGGAATTTGGTGTAAAAATGACACTTGAGCATGTTACAGAAGGTCATCTAATTGTGGAAGAACTGGCAGCAGAAGACTATCCTCTGGCAGTAGGCCCTACACTTACAAGTGCATCCAAATTTGAACTGAGGAACAAAAGCTGGACAACTCCCGGAGTTCTGGCACGGGCAGGCTGTCAGGTTTCAATAATTACAGACTCTCCGGTAATTCCGCAGCAGCATCTGCCACACTGTGCAGGTCTTGCAGTGGCGGCAGGAATGGACCCATTTGCGGCACTCCAGGCTATCACAATCAATCCTGCAAAACATATCGGCATTGCAGACAGAGTGGGCTCCGTTGAAGAAGGCAAGGACGCAGACCTGCTTGTAACAGATGGCGACCCGCTGGAAATCAGCACAAAAATTCTGAAAGTATTTGTAAATGGCGAATTGGTTGTGGACAGAGGCTAAATTGAAAGAAACTGAATACCAATATATATAATGTTTAATAATAAGAGAGCAGGGCGCCTGCTCTCTTTGTCTTTTTGGTGCAGATTTGTATAAATTAACCAAATAAAAATTTTTTTTTGTAAACTATTGACAAAGCGATAAAGATTTGATATTATATCTAAGGTTTGAGAAAACCAAACCCGAATGTGGAAAAAGAAAACCCATCTTGTGTACAAGTTGCACAAAAAGAAAACCGAAAATTCTACATGATTTAGCCTGAAATACAATTATTGAAAAAGTTTTACAAAAGTATTGCAAAACGGAAGTAAATGATGTATTATAATTAGGCGACTGCAAAGATTATGCGTTGACGCGGGAGGTTGCCACGAAGAATCGTGGGTTTTTCCGCCGAGTATGTCCGATCTTTGAACCGGGCGAATGAATATTGAAATGCAAAGGGTGTATGACCTTGTGAAAGGTCCACTGGCCAGAACTTTGTGATTAACGGACTGAATGGTCCTGTGTTCCGATATAACTGCGAGGCGGTTAATCGGTTTTTGTTCTGGAAGGGTGCGAAACACCCGGCGCAGTGTTCAATATTCGAAACCGCCGCTAAACATTTAAATACTATAAGGAGGCGTTACAATGGCAGTCAAAGAAAAAATCAGAGTTAGACTTAAGAGTTATGATCATCAGTTGATCGATGCAGCAGCAGAAAAAATTGTTGAAGCAGCAAAAAGAACAGGTGCAAGAGTTTCAGGCCCTATTCCACTTCCAACTGAAAAAGAAGTTATCACAATTCTGAGAGCTGTTCACAAATACAAAGATTCCAGAGAACAGTTCGAAAACAGAACACACAAAAGACTGATCGACATTCTGAAACCAACAAACAAAACAGTCGAAGCTCTTACAACTCTGCAGCTCCCTGCAGGCGTTGAAATCGAAATCAAACTCTAATATATATCATTTATATTAGAACAACCAAAACCTCTCAACCACAAGTTGGAGTCATGTTGGCGAAAGTCAACCAATAACCTAACAGGAGGCATTTAGAAATGCAAAAAGGAATTATCGGTAAAAAAATCGGTATGACACAGCTGTTCGATGAAAATGGTATGGTAGTACCAGTAACAGTAATCGAAGCAGGCCCATGTGTTGTAGTACAGAAAAAAACTGTTGAAAGCGATGGCTATCAGGCAGTTCAGCTGGGTTACGGCGAAGTTAAACTTTCCCGCCTTTCCAAACCAGCTAAAGGTCATTTTGAAAAAGCAGGCGTTGCTCCTAAGAAAACACTTAGAGAATTCCGCTTTGATTCTATTGAAAATGTAAACGTTGGCGACATCATCAAAGCAGACGTATTCGCTGCTGGCGATAAAGTTGACGTATGCGGCATCAGCAAAGGTAAAGGTTACGCAGGCGTTATCAAACGCTGGAACCTGCACTCACTGAAAGCAACACACGGTACAGGCCCTGTTGCAAGACATGCTGGTTCCAACGGTTCTATCGACGGTGCAAGAGTTTTCAAAGGTAAAAAACTCCCAGGTCACCTCGGTGCTGAAAGAGTTACAGTACAGAACCTGTCAGTTGTAAAAATTGACGCAGAAAACAATCTCATCGCTGTAAAAGGTGCAATCCCAGGTGCTAAAGGCGGCATCGTTGTACTGACAGACAGCGTAAAAGCTTAAGGGAGGAAAACAAAATGGCAAAATTTGATGTTTTAGACATTAACGGTGCAAAAGTTGATACTGTTGAACTCTCTGATGCAGTTTTTGGTATCACACCAAATGAAAAGGTTATGCATGCAGCAGTTGTAAACTTCCTTGCTAACCAGAGACAGGGTACACACTCTACTCTCACAAGAAGCGAAGTAAGCGGCGGCGGTCGCAAACCATGGAGACAGAAAGGTACAGGCCGTGCTCGTCAGGGTTCTATCCGTTCTCCACAGTGGACACATGGTGGTATCGCTCTCGGTCCAAAACCACGTGACTACAGCTACACAATGAACAAAAAAGTTAAGAGACTGGCAATGTGCTCCGCTCTGTCTGCTAAAGCAGCAGAAGGCAAGCTGGTTATCGTTAACGACTACGCAGTAACAGATTACTCTACAAAAGCAGTAGTAAAAATGCTCGCTAACCTCGGCGTATCCGGCAAAGCTCTTATGGTACAGGCAGTTGCTGACAAGAAGGTTGTTAAGTCAGCTGGCAACATCCCAGGTGTACAAACAGCAGTAGCAACAGCTATGAACGTATACGACACAGTTAACGCAAAAACACTCGTTGTAGATCTCGCAGCTGCAAAGAAACTTGAGGAGGTATTCGCATAATGAAAATGGCACAGGATATCATCATCAAGCCAATCATCACTGAAAACAGCATGAAAGGCATTGCTGACAGAAAATACACATTCCAGGTAGCAAAAGACGCTAACAAAATCGAAATTGCAAAAGCAGTTGAAGAACTGTTCGGCGTAAAAGTTGCTAAAGTTAACACAATCTCTGTACGCGGCAGATTCCGCCGTCAAGGTTGGAAAGGCGGCTACACAGCTGCTATGAAAAAAGCTATCGTTACACTGACAGCTGAATCCAAAGGCATCGAATTCTTCGACGGCATGTTCTAATGAACACCGTTGGTCGATAGACCTTCCGCCAAAATATAAGGCGTTTTTAAGTATGGGAGGCGCAAAAAGGCGTTTCTCGCAAAAAGACTCATAAGGAGAGTGAACCTAAATGGCTATTAAAAAGTTTAAACCGACTACTCCATCACGCCGTAACATGGCTGTAACAGATTATTCGGTTCTTTCCAAGGTTAAACCAGAAAGAAGCCTTCTGGAACCTATGAAAACAACAGCAGGCCGTAACAACACAGGCCGCATCACAGTTCGTCACCACGGCGGTGGTAACAGAACAAAATATCGTGTGATCGACTTCAAGAGAAGCAAAGTTGACGTAGCAGCTACAGTTCTGTCCCTTGAATACGATCCAAACAGAACAGCATTTATCGCTCTGATTCAGTACGAAGACGGCGTTAAATCATACATCCTCGCTCCAAACGGTCTGAGCGTAGGTGACGTTGTAATGAGCGGCGAAGGCGCTGATATCAAACCAGGTAACGCACTGCCAATCAGCAACATTCCAGTAGGTACAGTTATCCACAACATCGAACTCTACCCTGGCAAAGGCGGTCAGCTTGTTCGCTCCGCTGGTAACTTTGCACAGCTTATCGCTAAAGAAGGCAAATACGGTCTCGTACGTCTGCCATCCGGCGAACTGAGAAACATTCCTCTCAACTGCTATGCAACAATCGGCCAGGTATCTAACCTCGACCACGACAACGTTAAAATCGGTAAAGCCGGTAAAAAACGTCACATGGGTTGGAGACCAACAGTTCGCGGTTCTGTAATGAACCCTGTTGACCATCCACACGGCGGTGGTGAAGGTAAATCACCAGTTGGCCGTCCAGGCCCAGTAACACCATGGGGCAAACCAGCTCTGGGTTACAAAACAAGAAGCAAACACAAAGCATCTGACAAATTCATTGTTAGACGTCGCAACGGTTAATAAAGGAGTATCGATATGGGTAGAAGTATTAAAAAAGGCCCTTTCGTGCAGCCTGTTCTTCTCAAAAGAGTTAAAGAAATGAACAAAGCTGGCGAAAAAAGAGTCCTCAAGACTTGGAGCCGTTCATCTACAATATTCCCAGATTTTGTAGGCCACACATTCGCAGTACATGATGGTCGTAAACACGTTCCAGTATATGTAACAGAAGATATGGTTGGTCACAAACTCGGCGAATTTGCACCAACAAGAACATACCGCGGTCACGCTGGTTCTAAATCATCTAAGTAATTCAAAGGAGAGTAAATTATGGAAGCAAGGGCATACCTTAGACACGCCCGCATCGCACCAAGAAAAGTGCAGATCGTTATGGATTTGATCAGAAACAAACCAGTTAACGAAGCTGTTGCTATTCTGCAGCACACACCAAAAGCTGCTTGCGAACCTTTACTTAAACTGGTTAAATCAGCAATGGCAAATGCGGAACACAATCACAACATGGATAAAAACAATCTGTATGTTGCAGAATGTTTTGTTACACCAGGCCCAACTCTGAAAAGAGTTATGCCAAGAGCACAGGGCAGAGCATTCAGAATTCTTAAGAGAACATCTCACATGACAGTAGTTCTCAAAGAAATCGAAGAATAATAAAGGAGGAAGCTATGGGACAGAAAGTAAATCCACACGGTCTTCGTGTAGGCGTTATTAAAAACTGGGATTCTCGTTGGTTCGTTGAAAAGAAAAACTTCGGCGATACTCTCGTAGAAGACTACAACATCAGAAAAGTTCTCAAAGCTCAGCTTTACACTGCCGGTGTATCTAAAATTGAGATTGAGAGAGACTCAAAAGTATTAAGACTGAATATCTTCTGTGCAAAACCAGGTATGGTTATCGGCCGTCAGGGTTCCGAAATCGAAAAACTGCGTGCACAGGTTGCAAAACAGGTTAAGAGACCTGTTGAAGAAGTTCTGATCAACATCACAGAAGTAAAAGCTGCAGACGCAGATGCACAGCTTGTTGCTGAAAACATCGCAGCTCAGCTCGAAAGACGTGTTGCATTCAGAAGAGCTATGAAACAGGCAATGTCCAGAGCCATGAGAATGGGCGCTAAGGGCATCAAAACAAGCGTATCCGGCCGTCTTGGCGGTGCTGATATCGCAAGAACAGAACATTACCATGAAGGCACAATTCCTCTTCAGACACTTCGCGCAGACATCGACTACGGTTTTGCAGAAGCTAACACAACTTTCGGTAAAGTTGGCGTTAAAGTTTGGATTTACAAAGGTGAAGTGCTCAAAGGTGCTAAACCTCGTAAAGAAGGAGGCAACAAATAATGCTTTTACCAAAAAGAGTTAAATACCGTAGAGTACACAGAGGCCGCATGAAAGGCAAAGCTACTCGTGGTAATAAAGTAACATACGGTCAGTTTGGTCTGCAGGCTCTGGAACCAGCATGGATCACATCCAACCAGATTGAAGCTGCTCGTATCGCTATGACACGTTACATCAAACGTGGCGGTCAGGTTTGGATCAAAATTTTCCCAGACAAACCAGTAACAGAAAAACCAGCTGAAACTCGCATGGGTTCCGGTAAAGGTTCACCAGAATACTGGGTAGCAGTTGTTAAACCAGGCAGAGTTATGTTCGAAATCGGCGGCGTTTCTGAAGAACTGGCAAGAGAAGCTATGCGTCTTGCTATGCACAAACTGCCTATCAAATGTAAATTTGTTAAAAAGGATGAGGTAGGTGAATAGTATGAAAGCAAGTGAACTCCGTAACATGTCAGCAGAACAGCTGACAGCTAAACTTAAAGAACTTAAAGCAGAACTGTTCAATCTTCGTTTTCAGCACGCTATCAATCAGTTGGAAAACCCAATGAGAATCCAGACAGTTAAAAGAGATATCGCAAGAGTTAACACAGCTCTGAGCGCTCTTGAAAAATAATAAAGGGAGGTAAAGACAATGGAACGCAATCTTAGAAAAACAAGAATCGGTACAGTTGTATCCGACAAAATGGACAAAACAATCGTTGTTGCTATCGAAGACAGAGTTAAACACCCTTTATACAAAAAAATCGTAAAGAGAACAATCAAGTTCAAAGCTCACGATGAAAACAATGAATGTGGCATCGGCGACCGCGTAGAAATCATGGAAACCCGTCCACTTTCTAAAGACAAAAACTGGAGACTTGTTAAGATAGTAGAAAAAGCTAAATAAGCTAATTTTGAAAAGGAGGACTTGTACACATGGTACAGATGCAGACCTATTTGAAGGTTGCTGACAACACAGGTGCTAAAGAACTCATGTGCATCCGTGTACTGGGCGGCACTCGCAGAAGATATGCAAATATCGGCGACGTTGTTGTAGCATCCGTTAAAAAGACAACACCAGGCGGCGTTGTTAAAAAAGGTGAAGTAGTTAAAGCTGTTATCGTTCGTTCCAAGAGCGGCCTGCGCCGTGAAGACGGTTCATACATCCGTTTTGACGAAAATGCAGCAGTTATTATAAGAGATGATAAAAACCCAAGAGGCACACGTATTTTTGGACCTGTTGCTCGCGAACTGCGTGAAAAAGGTTACCTGAAAATCCTGAGCCTTGCACCAGAATCACTGTAAGGAGATTTATAATGAATAAAGTTCATGTAAAAACAGGCGATACCGTTAAAGTTATCAGCGGTAAAGACCGTGGTGAAACTGGCAAAGTTCTCGCTGTGAGCCCAAAAGAAGGTAAAGTTATCGTTGAAGGTCTGAACATGGTTAAAAAACATGTTAAACCAAGACGTCAGGGCGAAACAGGCGGTATCGTAGATGCAGAAGGCGCAATCTACGCAAGCAAAGTTATGCCAGTATGTCCAAAATGTGGCAAAGCTACAAGAGTAGGCCACAAAATCGAAGGCGACAAAAAAGTTCGTATTTGCAAGCACTGCGGTGCTGAATTATAAGAGAAAAGGAGGAACTTTAAATGTCTAACGTAAAAGAATTATATGTAAAAGAAGTTGCTCCTGCTCTTATGAAGCAGTTCAACTACAAAAGTGTAATGCAGATTCCAAAACTTGATAAAGTTGTTATCAATGTTGGCTGTTCCGAAGCTAAAGATAACGCAAAAGTTATCGAATCAGTTGTAGGAGACCTGAAAAAAATCACAGGTCAGCAGCCAATCGTATGTAAAGCTAAAAAATCAGTTGCTAACTTCAAACTCCGTGAAGGCATGCCAATCGGTGTTAAAGTTACACTCCGCGGCGAAAGAATGTACGAATTCGTTGACAGACTGTTCAACGTAGCACTCCCACGTGTAAGAGACTTCCATGGTATCAATGGCAACTCTTTTGACGGCAGAGGCAACTACTCTTTCGGTATCAAAGAACAGCTGATCTTCCCAGAAATCGAATACGATAAAATCGACGCTCTGCGCGGTATGGATATCTCATTCGTAACTACAGCTCAGACAGACGAAGAAGCAAAAGCCCTGCTCAAAGCACTGGGTGCTCCATTCGCAAACTAAGAGGGGGAAGTAAACAATGGCAAAAACATCAATGAAGGTTAAGCAGCAGCGCGAACCTAAATTTTCAACAAGACAGTACAACAGATGCAAAATCTGTGGCAGACCACATGCTTATCTGAGAAAATACGGCATCTGCCGTATCTGCTTCAGAGAACTCGCTTACAAAGGCGAAATTCCTGGCGTAAGAAAAGCAAGCTGGTAATTACAAATTATATAGGAGGCAAATATGAATATCACTGATCCAATTGCAGACCTGCTGACCAGAATCAGAAATGCTTCTCAGGCAAGACATGCAACAGTTGACGTACCTGCATCCAACATGAAAAAAGCTATTGCTCAGATTCTTGTTGAAGAAGGTTACGTAAAAAGCTACACAGTGACAGAAGATGATAAACAGGGTGTTATCACTATCACACTGAAATATACAGAAACAAACGCACCTGTAATCACAGGCCTGCGCAGAGTTTCCAAACCAGGTCTTCGTATCTACACAAGCTGCGAAGATATGCCAAAGGTTATGAAAGGTATCGGTACAGCTATCATTTCTACACCAAAAGGCGTTATGACAGATAAAAAAGCCCGCAAAGAAAACGTGGGCGGCGAAGTTCTCGCTTTTGTATGGTAAGGGGGTAAATAGTTATGTCGAGAATAGGAAGAAAACCCATCGCTATTCCAGCAGGTGTAAATGTTACAGTTGATGGAAATAAAGTTACAGTTGCTGGCCCTAAGGGAACACTTGATTCCACATTCCATGCTAAAATGGCTATTGCTGTTGAAGGCGGTAATGTAGTAGTTTCCCGTCCAGATGACACAAACGAATCCAAAGCACTGCACGGTCTGACAAGAACACTGATCAGCAATATGGTTACAGGTGTTTCCGAAGGCTTCACTAAAGAACTGGAAGTTATCGGTGTTGGTTACAGAGTTGCAAAACAGGGTACAAACCTTGTTATGAACCTCGGTTACTCACATCAGGTAATCGTACCAGAATCTGACGGCATCAAATTCGAATGCCCAGATGCAAACAAAATCAAAGTTATCGGTATCGACAAACAGAAAGTTGGCCAGGTTGCAGCTGAAATTCGCGAAAAACGTCCACCAGAACCTTACAAAGGTAAAGGTATCCGTTATGTAGGCGAATACATCATCCGCAAAGAAGGCAAAACAGGTAAAGGTAAATAATAAAGGAGTGAGCTAATTATGGTAAAGAAACCAAACAGTAACCAGGCAAGACTGAGAAGACATGCCAGAGTTCGCAGAAAAATCAGCGGCACAGCAGCACGTCCTCGTCTGAATGTTTTCCGCTCCTCAAAGCACATCTATGCTCAGATCATTGATGACGTAGCAGGTGTAACACTTGTAAGCGCATCAACAATGGACAAAGATTTTACAGGCAATGGCGGTAACATCGAAGCTGCAAAAGCAGTTGGCAATACAGTAGCAAAAAGAGCTATTGAAAAAGGCATTACAGAAGTAGTGTTTGACCGTGGCGGCTACATCTATCATGGTCGTGTTAAAGCATTGGCAGAAGGCGCCCGTGAAGGCGGCTTAGTGCTGTAAGGAGGAGATACAATGGAAAGAATTGACGCAAGCGTACTTGACCTTCAGGAGAAGGTAGTATCAATCAATCGTGTATCAAAAACCGTTAAAGGCGGCCGTGTAATGAAGTTCTCAGCTCTTATCGTAGTTGGTAACGGCGACGGTATCGTAGGTTATGGTATAGGTAAAGCAGCTGAAGTACCTGAAGCAATCCGCAAAGGTGTTGAAGATGCTAGAAAAAATTTAGTTAGAGTATCAATGAAAGGCACAACAATTCCACATGAAACTGTTGGTGCATTCGGCGCAGCAAGAATCCTTATGAGACCAGCTGCTCCTGGTACTGGTGTTATCGCAGGTGGTGCAGTTCGTGCCGTTCTGGAAGCAGCAGGCATCAAAGATATTCGTACAAAATCTCTCCGCTCCAGAAACCCAGGCAACGTAGTTGCTGCAACAGTAGCAGGTCTTGCATCTGTTAGAACTGTTGAAGAAGTTGCAAAACTTCGCGGTCTGAGCGTAGAAGAAGTATTAGGTTAATTAGGGGGTACTTTGAAATGGCTACAGTAACAATCAAACTTGTTAAAAGCCTTGCAGGTCGCATTCAGAATCAGAAAGATTGTGCAGCAGCTCTGGGCCTCAAAAAAGTTGGCGACGTAACAGTTCAGCCAGACAACGCAGCAACAATGGGTAAGATTGCAAAAATCTCTCATCTTGTTGAAGTTGTTAAGTAAGAACAGGGAGGTGCACAAAAATGATGCTTCACGAATTGAAACCTGCAGCAGGTTCTAATAAAGCTGCTAAAAGAAAAGGTCGTGGTCACGGCTCCGGCAACGGTAAAACAGCTGGCTACGGTCACAAAGGTCAGAAGGCACGTTCAGGTGCTAAGAAAGCAGGCTTTGAAGGCGGTCAGCTGCCACTGCAGAGAAGACTTCCAAAAGTTGGTTTTAACAACAGCGTATTTGCAACAACATACGCAACAATCAAAGTAAGTGACCTTGAAGAAAGATTCGAAGCTAACAGTGTTGTTGATGAAGCAGCAGTAGTAGCAAGCGGTCTTGTTAAAAAAGTAAACGACGGTATCAAAGTTCTTGGCAATGGTGAAATCACAAAGCCAATGACTGTACAGCTTAAAGCTTTCTCTGCATCTGCAAAAGCTAAAATCGAAGCAGCAGGCGGAAAGGCAGAGGTGAAATAGAGTGTTACAGACATTTAAAAATGCATGGAAAATTGACGATCTGAGAAAGAAAATCATCTATACACTGATTGTTCTTGTTATCTATCGTCTGGGCTGCGCAATCGCAGTTCCATTTATCCGGCCATCCGCTCTCAGCGATATGATCGCTGCAGATAACGGCAACATGCTCGGTTATCTCAACCTTATGAGCGGTGGTGCATTTGCCAATGCCACTCTCTTTGCTCTCGGTGTAATGCCTTACATCAACTCATCCATCATCATCACTCTTCTGACAGTTGCTATTCCATATCTGGAACAGCTGTCAAAAGAAGGTGAGGAAGGCAGAAAGAAGATTGCAAAAATCACAAGATATGTTGCAGTACTTATCGCATTCATCCTTTCAGTAGGTTACTATTTCGTACTGAAAAGAGAAAACGCTCTGATGTACACAGAAGGCCTTACAGGTTTCTTTGCAGCAGTCGTAATTATTGCCGCTTTCATTGCCGGCGCCATGCTGGTTATGTGGATGGGCGAGCAGATTGATAAAATGGGCATCGGCAACGGCGTATCCCTGATTATCTTCACCGGTATTATCTCCAGACTTTCTGTAACAGCTACAAGATTTATCTATATGGTACAGGAAGCAATGGCAGGTAAAACAATCAACTTTGTATTGGTACCACTCTTCCTTGTATTCGCTGTTCTGGTAATTGCATTTGCAGTTATTCTGCACCATGCAGAAAGAAGAATCCCAGTACAGTATGCAAAAAGAGTAGTAGGCAGAAAAATGATGGGCGGCCAGAATACACACCTTCCAATCAAGGTAAATATGTCCGGCGTTATGCCTGTTATCTTCGCCAGCTCCATTATGTCCCTGCCGGGCACAATCAGAGCATTCTTCAACATCGAAGGCGAATTTGCAAACAAACTCCTCGATGTTTTCAACTATAACGGTTTTGTATATGCATTCGGTTATGTAGTACTGATCTTCATGTTCAACTACTTCTATGTATCTATGCAGTACAACCCAGTAGAAATTGCTAACAACCTGCGCAAAAACAATGGTGTTATCCCAGGCTTCCGCCCAGGTAAAAACACTCAGGACTTTATTGCAAAAGTTATCAGCAAACTTACATTTATCGGCGCACTGTTCCTTGTAGTAGTTGCTGTTCTTCCAATCATCACAGGTAACCTGACAAACACAGGTATCCAGCTTGGCGGTACATCAATTCTCATCGTTGTTGGCGTAGCTCTTGAAGTTGCACAGCAGCTGGAAGCTCAGATGCTCACACGTCATCACAAAGGTTTCCTGGAATAATATAACCCGATAAATAGCAAAAAAGGAGATTACTAATTATGAAACTTGTATTATTAGGTGCTCCTGGTGCCGGTAAAGGCACACAGGCAGAAATCATTTGCGAAAAGCTTAACATTCCTACAATTTCAACTGGTGCAATTCTTCGCCAGGCTATGAAAGACGGCACAGAAATGGGCCTGAAAGCAAAAAGCTTTATCGAAGCTGGCGCTCTGGTACCGGACGAAGTTATCATCGGTATTGTGAAAGACAGACTCGCAGAAGATGACTGCAAAAACGGCTTTATCCTGGACG
>JAFQAF010000326.1 GCA_017400025.1 Oscillospiraceae bacterium | reverse complement strand
TTCTGATAATTCTTGCTGGGCAGGTTTGCAAGGTCCGATACAAGATAGATATAGTCTGAACCATCCCTGTCTTCCTTTATTTCCAGCACATCACCAAACCGGCTTTGCAGGAATTCTGCACCCTGCCGGTCTATGCCGTAAATACTGGCTTTTATGTTGTTCTGCCGTGCATCATCAAGGATAAGCTGTATGGCCTTTTCACGGGGCATATCGCCTACCGGGTAAAAATACCACCAGTGGGCATTGCCGAAAGAGCGCATAAAAACAGTGCCCTCCACCAGTGCAATTTCCACCGGATGTCTGTGTGACCATACCAGCATTGTAGCAAAGCAATGGTCGCAGTTTTCCACTCCGGAATTTTTAAGTATTGGGGAAACCACAGAATAGTCCCGTGGTCTGATAGGTCTGAAATCAATCATATGGTGTTTAAATCAAAGTAATGGTGAAACTGTATTGAGCACTTTGAGTGCTATTTCTTCTATTGTATAAGGGTTCTGGCCGTTGTCACATTTTATTGTTGTCCATTTATCGTGCTCTGCGCAGAAGCGTGCAGCTTTTCGTGAGCGTGCAAGGTATTCCCGGTCTTTTTCGTGAATATCCTTTTTGCTTTCGTCACCCCGGTAGCGGCCGGAAAGCAGTTTCTGTGAAACTTCCGGTGACATATCAAGGTAGATAACACAGTCCGGTTTTGGTATGCCCATTTTTACATACTCAAAATCATACAGCCAGTCCATATAATCTTCCCACTGTTCTTCAGGCAGTTTTGAGCACTGGTGCACGCCGTTTGATGTGGTGTATCTGTCGGCAATGATGATGTAATCATCGCTATACAGTTTTTCCCAGTCTGATTTGAAACTGGCAAAGCGGTCAACAGCATAAAAGGAGGATGCTGCATAGGCGTTTACATCGCCGGGACGTGTGCCGAACTCCCCTGCAAGATACATTTTTACCAGTGCGGAAGAGTTGCTTTCATATACCGGGAAGCTGACTTTCTTTACTTTTTCACCCTGTTTTTCCAGAGTTTCTGCCAGAATTTTGGCCTGTGTGCCCTTGCCGGAGCCATCAAGGCCTTCTATAACTATAAGTTTGCCCATAATATGTACCTTATTTTGCTGTATTTTTCATCTGTGCATATTTTTCGCGCATTTCCGCAACACGGCCACAGCTCATTTTGCCTTCAGGACACGGACCGGAAACACAAGGAGGACCGGAACGTACAAAAAGACTTGGGGCAACTTCACATACCAGCTTCAGCATTTCGTCGGCCAGTTCACGGATTTCCCACTGTGCACGTGTGCAGCAGCGATGGCGGAAGAAGTTGTTCAGGCTGCGGGCATTCATTGTCATAATCATTTTTGTTGTGCAGGCATTGGGCAGGATGAAACGTGCGTCTTCGATAGCCTGTTTTTCAGCTTTTCTGTTTGCCTCTTTTTCATCAAGGCCCTGTGCCAGATATTTTTCCCTGTGGGCTGCTTTCAGCACTTCTGTAACCTTGTGGTAATTGTCTGCCGCCATAGCCATGGATTCGTTGAACTGTTCCAGGGCTGCAGGGTCATTTTCCACTTCGTGAGGAATTACAAATTCAGGATTTTTCAGATTTACATATCTCTGGCTCTGCACGCTGAAGGATGCCATTCTGTGGCGTGTAATCTGTGCCAGCAGTGAACGGGAAACACCTTCGATTGCGAAAGTAAAACTTGCATGTTCTGTAGGGCTTTCGTGACCGAGAGAAGCCAGCATTTCTACAAAATCACGGCTTTTTTCCGGTGTAAGGCCATCCAGCAGAGTATCAATCTGTGCATTTGAATAACAAAGCTTGGCAGCAGCTGCCACAACTTTTTCTGGTTCAGGTGTATGAGCGATAAGCTGTACTTTCATAACATTCCTCTTTCTTACAGTTTATTCTGTACTATATTTTAACTCATAAATTTTAATTATTTATATACAATTTATTAAGAATTGTCTAATCTATCAGCGTGACCGGTGCATAATTTGCCATAACCGTTTTAGTGCCCACCCTGTCAAAGGTGATTTCCAGCATGGAATCGTTGGCAATAGGTGTAACCTTTACAACAATGCCTTCACCGAATACACCGTGGCGCACTCTGTTGCCCACAGCAAAAGTCTTTTTGCCTGCCGGCTGCTGTGGCTTTTTAGGTGAAACAGCAGAATTTTCCAGGAAGGATACAGGGCGCCGGGCCTGGGTGCGGCCGGTGTATATAGTTGAACGGTTTGCAGGTTCCACCCTTGTAACCGGGCGGCAGAGATTTATTTCTTCGCAGACGGATTTGTCCATTTCTTCAATAAAGCGTGAAGGCAGCGGGCGCTTTGTCTGGCCGAAAATCATTCTCTCCTTGCAGTGGGACACATACAGTTCCTTCTTTGCACGGGTAATGCCAACATACCGCAGACGGCGTTCTTCCTCTATATCCTCCGGATTGTAGCGGGACATTTCGCCCGGGAAGATACCTTCCTCCACCCCGACAAGGAACACGTACGGGAATTCCAGTCCTTTGGCAGAATGGATTGTCATAAGTGTGACGCTGTCTGATGTCCGGTCGTAATTGTCTATATCGGAAATAAGGCTTACTTCTTCAAGGAACATTTCCAGGGGTGCTCCCTCGTTCATATCCTTGTATGCCTGGATGTTTGAAACCAGCTGGCCGACGTTTTCCAGCTTTGTCTTGCCTTCTTCACCCATCGAGAGAAGCATATCCTCATAACCGGTGATTTTTAAAAGCTGTGGCACAAAGGCCTCCATCGGCTGTGTGCGGTAGATTTCCAGCAGCTGTCTGTAAATCTGCAGGAAATTGTTCAGTGGCGCAAGAGAGCGGGAAAGGCGCGGATAATCGTACATATTGTACAGCACCTGTACCATACTTACACCTTTTTCATCTGCAATTTCCTGTATTGTATTGATTGTGGTAGCCCCTATTTTTCTGGCCGGTGTATTTATAATTCTCTTCAGACGCAGATTGTCTGTAGGGTTCACCACAATGTGGATATACGCCATTATATCCTTGATTTCGGCGCGGTCATAGAAGCGGTGACCGCCGATAACACGGTAGGAAATGCCGCTGCGGGCAAGAGCGTTTTCAATACCGGCAGACTGCATGTTCATTCTGTAAAGAACGGCGTGGTCTGAAAGGCGTGCGCCTTTTTTCACATTTGCGCCGATGATGTCCACCACATTTTTGGCTTCGTCAAATTCCTTGTCCAGTGTGTAAATCTTTACTTTTTCCCCGCCCTTTGTGGCTGTCCACAGAGTCTTGCCTTTTCTGCCCTTGTTGTTTTCAATAACGCTGTTGGCGGCATCAAGTATATTGGATGTGGAGCGGTAGTTCTGTTCAAGACGGATAACCTGTGCATCCGGAAAATGTTCTTCAAAGCTGAGGATATTTTCAATTGTGGCGCCACGGAAACGGTAGATACTCTGGTCATCATCACCTACAACACACAGGTTGTTGTGGGCCTGTGACAGCAGGTTGATAAGCTCAAACTGTGCTGTGGAGGTATCCTGATATTCGTCCACCATAATATAGCGGTATCTGTTCTGATAATGTTTCAATGTATACGGTTCAGCCCTGAAAAGCATTACTGTCTGGTAAATCAGGTCATCAAAGTCCATCGCATTGGCCTTTTTCAATCTGTCCTGATATTCCCAATAACAGCGTACCATCTGTTTATCTTCGAAGCTTATGGCATATTTTTCTGCCTCTTGTGGGCTAATAAGTTTATCCTTATAGCCAGCAATCTTATTCATTACTCTTTTTACCCGGAAAAATTTATCATCTATGTTGAGGTCTTTCATAATCTCTTTAAGTATTCTCTTCTGATCATCTGTATCATAGATTGTAAAGGATTTTTCATAGCCTATAAGATAACCATCTATGCGCAGGATTCTCACACAAAGAGAATGGAAGGTGCTGGCCATAATGTCCCTGGCGTTGTCACCAAGGGAAGCAGAAAGACGTTCACGCAGTTCTGCCGCGGCCTTGTTTGTAAATGTGATGGCAAGGATATTTCCAGGATCAATAGCACCGATGGATATTTTTCTTTCTGTATCAAAATCCAGTTTTTCCCCGGTCAGCACAGCATTTTCTAATGCTGAAATATTATTTTCGTTCACAAAAGGTGTAAAATCAGTGCGGTTGTAGCTGTCACCGAAGCGTACCATATTTGAAATACGGTTTATCAGTACACTTGTTTTTCCGCTGCCTGCACCTGCGAGTATAAGCAGTGGACCTTCTACTTTGTAAACAGCCTGCTGCTGCATATTGTTCAGGAAGGAAAACTGCTGCTGTATATACTGTTTTCTCAGTTCTGTTGCTTTTTCAAAATTCATTTTTCACTCTCCGTTGTTAATCCTTATATTTTACCATATTTTTCACATATTAACAACTTTACATATCTGCAGCCGGGTACAGGTCATAATCCGGATAACCGGCTATCTCTTTTATCAGCTGCCTGTAATCCGGCAGTATTTTTTCTATTTCCGCATAAAAGGCCTTTGAATGGTTCATATGCTTTATGTGGGCAAGCTCATGGACTGCTATATAATCCCTGCAGCGGTCGGAAAGAAACATATTCCTGTAGGAATAGCATATTGTATAGCTGTTCCCTTTTCTGGTGCAGCTGCCCCAGCGTTTCTTTGCAGATGTGATTTTTATGCCATCCGGCCTCACGCCCATAACAGCCGCAAAATATTCTGTCTTATGCCCCATTATGTCCGCCGCCTGCTTTTTCAGGATTTTTATCTCCCGGGGTGTGGGGGCTGTGCCCATTGCGGCACGGCGGCTGTGCTCCCGCCTTCTTTCTTCTATCCACCGGATATTGGCAAGCACAAACTTTTCAATATCTGCTTTTTTGGCTCTTGCAGGTGCTTTTACTACCACTGTACAGTCCTTTTCCACATAAAGCTTCAGCCTGCGGCCTTTTGTACGTATAATTTTATATTCCATAATTACACAGCAAAAAGGCGGGGGTGCCGCCTTTTTATTTTTACATTATCTTGACAGGCCCGGTGTTACATCACGGAAGCCTGATTCAAGCTGACCTTCCAGCTCAAAGGATTTGCCTGTGCCGATGGCAACACACATTTCCGGATTTTCAGCCAGCTGTACTTTTGTTGTAAGATTGCTTTCCAGGTATTTGTCCAGATTTCTGATTTTTGCACCTGCGCCTGTAAGCATTACGCCGTTTTCAAAAATATCACCTGAAAGTTCCGGCGGTGTAACTTCCAGAACCTGTTTTACAGCTGTGAGAATTTCGCTGATGATAGGTTCAATAATAGGATAGATATCCATTGTGGAAATTTCCAGTGTACCAGGCAGGCCATTGAGCAGGTTGATGCCCTTTACCTTGTAAACCACGTTTTCTTCTTCTGTAGGCATGCAGTTGGCCACCTGATGCTTCAGGTTCTGCACTGTGCGCTGGCCTACAAGGAAGTTGTATTTGTTTTTGATAGCCTTGGAGATTTCCCTGTCAAAGGTATTGCCTGCAATTTTTATGGATTTGGAGCATACAATACCGCCCAGTGAAATAACAGCCACGTCTGTAGTGCCGCCGCCGATATCAACAATAATGTTGCCGTTTGCGCGCAGCACATCAATACCTGCACCGATTGCTGCAGCTATTGGTTCTTCAATAAGGAAAACCTGTCTTGCACCGGAGGAAACAGCAGCGTCGATAACTGCGTTTTCTTCAATGCCTGTAACAGCGCTTGGTACACAGATGCATACCTTTGGCTTCACAACCTTTGAAGAGTATGCTTTTCCTATAAAATATTTTACCATTTCCTTTGTAAGTGTATAGTTGGAAATAACGCCGTCATTCAGCGGATATTCAGCAACTATATTTTTGTGGGTTTTGCCTACCATAAGGAAGGCTTCTTCACCGAAAGCAAAAGGCTTGCCAGTGTTTGCATCATATGCAACAACGCTTGGTTCGTTGAGAACCACACCTTCGCCTTCTTTGTATATCATAACCTTGGTAGTACCCAGGTCGATACCGATATCATTACCGTTTGCCATTTTTATTCCCTTTCCTTTATGTATTATATGTGTAAACCCAGACATACACACCTGCCGCACCGGCAAGCTTCAAATCCGTTGCCAGTGTGGAGGCTGTGATGCCCGTAGTGATAACATCGTCTATTATAAGTATGTTTTTGCCTTTTACATCACCTGTAACTTCAAAGGCGTTTACCAGATTTACTTTTCTGCTGTCTTTGGGCAGATTGTGCTGTCTGGCTGTTTTCTGCGTCTTTACAATACACTGTGAATATTCCGCACCGCACCGGGCACAAATGCGCTTTGCCATCTCCCGGGGCAGGTCATACTCCTGTGTGTAAAGCTTTGATTTATGGTATGGTGAAGAAACCACCATATCTATATTATTTTCCTCTAAAATTCCCATTATGTCAATGGAAATATCCTCTAAAAATGAGGCGAGAAATGATGCAGGATTGCGGAACTTTGCCAGTTTCACCGCGTCGGCGGCC
>JAFQAF010000325.1 GCA_017400025.1 Oscillospiraceae bacterium | reverse complement strand
GTTCCGCTTATCGAAATCGTTTCCGAACCTGATATCCGTTCTGCTGATGAAGCAAAGGCATATCTGGATACAATTCACACAACTTTGCTGTACCTTGGTATTTCTGATGCCAAAATGCAGGAAGGTTCCGTGCGCTGTGACGTAAACGTTTCTGTGCGCCCTGTTGGTTCTTCAGAGTTCGGCACACGTGTTGAAATGAAAAACGTAAACAGCTTCTCCGCTGCACACCGTGCTATCAACTATGAAGCAGCAAGACAGATCAAGGTTCTGGAAGCAGGCGGTGAAATTGTTCAGGAAACAAGAAGATGGGACGACGTAAAAGGCGTTAACGTTCTGCTGCGTTCAAAAGAGGATGCACAGGATTACCGCTACTTCCCGGACCCTGACCTGCTGACCTTTGTTGTTTCTGATGAAAAAATCGCAGAAATCAAAGCTTCCATTCCTGAACTACCGGTTGCAAAGACAATGAGATACATGTCTGAATACAATCTGTCCAGAGCAGACAGTGAACTGCTGGCTCTGAACAAAAACACAGCTGATTTCTTTGAAGCAGTTATTGCAACAGGCAAATGTGAACCAAAATCTGTTTCCAACTGGATTCTTGGTGATATTTACAAAGTTCTCAATGAAAGAAAATGTGAAATCACAGCTCTGGCTCTTACTCCTGCAAACCTTGCAGAAATGATCAGCCTTATTGAAAAGAAAACTATTTCCAATGCTGCAGGTAAAACAGTTCTTGAAATAATCCTTGATGAAGACAAAGACCCTAACGAAATCGTTAAGGAAAAAGGTCTTGCACAGGTTTCAGACACAAGCGCACTCAACGCTATTGTGGAAAAAGTTCTGGCAAACAATGAAAAAGCTGTTGCTGACTTTAAAAACGGCAAAACAAATGTTGTCGGTTTCCTTGTTGGCCAGTGTATGAAAGAAAGCCGCGGCAAAGGCAACCCTGCAATGCTGAAAGATATGGTTGTTGCAGCAATTGAAAAAATGTAAATCAACTGTCTTAAAATCATAGGGATTTTCTCTATGATTTTAAGTTTATCTGAATAAAATTTCTATAAGGAGAACAGCATATGAAATATTTCCCCAAGGATAAAAAAGCTCTTATGATGGCTGCTATGGGCAGAATTCCGGCAGACCTTGCAATTATCAATGCACAGCTTGTAAATGTTTTTACAGGCGAAATCTATAAGGCCAATGTTTTTGTACATGAAGGTTTTGTTGTACATGTGGAAACAGATGATTTTGATACAGTAAATGCAAAGGAAATTGTTGATGCAGAGGGTAAATACCTTACACCGGGCTTTATAGATGCTCACGTACATATTGAAAGCTCAATGATGATTCCTCGCAATTTTGCCAAAGCTGTAATTCCCCATGGTACTACAATGGTTATTACAGACCCGCACGAAATTGCAAATGTGTATGGTATAAGAGCTGTTGAATACATGAATGCACAGACAGCCGGTCTGCCTATGAAGATGTATATCGATATTCCATCCTGTGTTCCCGCTGTACCGGGTCTTGAAAATGCAGGTGCTTCATTTATGGCAGAGGATATAAAGAAAATGCTGTCTCTCTCCAACATAATCGGTCTTGCAGAGGTAATGGATTTTATCGGTGTTTACAATGCTGATGACAGAATGATGGATATTATCAGAGTTTTTGAAGAAGATGGCAGATATATCCAGGGGCATGCACCTGGCCTTAAAGGCAGGGAACTCTCCTCCTACAGAATTGGCGGACCTACAACCTGCCACGAAACAAGAAGCGACTGGGAAGTAAAACCGAAAATGCGCAGCGGCATGTATGTTGACGCCCGTTCATCATCTATTGCAAAGAATATTCCTGAAATTATCAAAGGTATGGAAGGCATCAGATTCTACGACAGACTTACTTTCTGTACAGATGACAGAGAAGTGGATGAAATTATTGCAATGGGCCATATGAATGACGTACTTCGTGATGCAGTTAAATGCGGATTTGACCCTGTTACTGCAATCAAATCCTGCACACTGAATGCAGCCCAGGCAGCCCACTTTGAAAACTATGGTGCAATTGCACCGGGATATGTGGCAGATATGCTGCTGATTCCATCTCTGGAAGAACTGAAACCATCCCACGTTTTTACAGATGGTAAGCTTGTAGCTGAAAACGGTGTACTGCTTGCAGAAATCCCTGACCTGAAATTTGATATTGAAGAAGAAAACAGTGTAAATGCACCTGACTTTACAGTGGAAGATTTCATGCTTAAATACGAAAAAGGCGATACAGCTACATTGAATATGATGGAATATCTGGATTACAACGGCTCAACATCAGTATGTACACAGATTGAACTGCCGGTAAAAGACGGAGTTGTGGATATCAGCGGTGATGACAGCCTTCATTATGCAATTATTGTAAACAGATACGGCAAGGGAACATTTACAAAAGGTGTTGTAAAAAACTTTGGCAGAATTGATGCCGCATGGGGTTCTACTGTATCCCACGACAGCCACAATATTTCTATTGTATACAAAAAACCTGAAGATGCGCTGGCAGTATATGAATGTCTTAAAAAGACAGGCGGCGGCCAGGCACTTGCAGAAAGCGGCAAGGTAATTGCAAATGTAGCACTCAATGTGGGCGGCCTTATGAGCAATAAACCGAATAATGAACTTGCTGAAGAAGTGCAGAAAATGAAAAAAGCCCTTAAAGCAGCAGGTCTCAATCTGCCAAACCCGATGCTGCGCATTGTTACACTGGCTTTACCTGTTGTTCCAAAAGTTAAATTTACAGATATGGGCCTGGTAGATGTACTCACCCAGAAATTTATACCTATTTTTGTGGAAGATTGATTATGACAGAAAAATTAAAAAAATATTTTGAGCAGGATATTGCACTTGCAGTTATAAGCGGACTTAAAAAAGGGGCAGACTGTGAGTTTTCAAAGGTTACAGTAAGACCTTTTACTGCCGGAGATGAAATAAAATATCAGTTTGAATACACAGTAAAGGCACAGGTAAAACACAAAAATATAACTGCAGACCAGCTGGTTGAAGAGGTAGCAATTCTGCTGGAAAACTGCTTTACACAGTGCATGGTTTACGGCAGGGAAAATGATTTTCATATCAACTGTTTCAATGGTAAAATCAAAGCCAAAACTATGCCGCCAAGCAAAAAAGTTGCGGTAAAAGCACATAATAAAAAGAAAGAATATATCCTTAATGAGGGTGAAAATATAGACTTTCTCATTTATCTTGGTGTAATGACAAAAGACGGCAAGGTAGTGAAGGCGAAATATAACAAATTCCGTCAGATAAACAAATACCTTGAGCTTCTCAGAACATCTCTGGATGTGCTGCCTAAGGACAGACCGCTGAAAATCGTGGATTTTGGCTGTGGCAAGGCATATCTCACATTTGCACTGTATTACTATGTTGTGAAAATCCTTGGCCGTGATGCTGATATCACCGGTCTTGACCTCAAGGAAGATGTTATAGATTACTGCAACAAAGTGGCAAAAGACCTGAATTATACATCACTGGAATTCCAGAAAGGCGATATCAAAGACTATGACCGCACACAGGATGTGGATATGGTAATTATGCTTCACGCCTGTGACAATGCAACTGATGAAGGCATTGTGCAGAGTCTGCGTTTCAATGCAAAAATTATAATAGCAGTCCCTTGCTGCCAGCATGAATTTTTCAGACAGATTGAGAATGAAAATCTTAAGCCTATGCTGCAGTTTGGTATATTGAAAGAAAGATTTTCTGCCCTGGCAACAGATAGCCTCCGCGCACAGCTTCTGAAAGCCCTGGGTTTTGATGTTTCGGTAATGGAATTTATAGATACTGAACATACCCCAAAAAATATTGCCATCAGGGCAGTACGCTCCGGCGGCTTCAACCGGAAGGAATATGCACAGTATGAAGCTTTCAGGGATTATCTGAAACTGACACCATACATCGAAAGACGCATTAAAGAAGAAAAAATAATATAGACAAGAACCCCCGTGAGATTTCACGGGGATTTTTTGTTCTCAAACTCTTTATACCGGCATAATAATTATCAAGGTGAATTTATGGACAAGAGTTTACAGTATATTTTTAATGCATTGCCTTACTGTCTGTCTGATTATTTTACAGAACAGCTTACAGAGATACGTCTCAGGTCTTTCAGCAATATTATTGTCTGCAGCGGCAGACAGTATATTGAGTGCCCGGATACATACATCAGGCAAAAAGATATAGAAAATATTCTTTTGTATTTCTGTCAGTATACAATGGCATCTTTTGAGCATCAGATTTCCCAGGGATATATTACACTGCCAGGCGGGCACAGAGTAGGTTTGGGCGGCCGGTTTCACTATAAAACAGACCATTTTGTACTGAAAGAGATTACTTCGCTGAATATAAGGCTTAATACCGATGCCGAGTTTTTGATGCCGCAGGATGTTATGGATTTTAGCAGAGGACTGCTGATATCCGGTCCTCCTCACAGCGGAAAGACTACCTTTCTGCGAAATGTATGCAGGAAGGCAAAAGAAAATATTGTTGTATGTGATGAAAGAAATGAACTTTTTTCATACAGAATAAACTGTGATTTCATAGCCGGTATACCTAAATACCGTGCTATAGAGCAGGCTACAAGAAGCCTTAATCCAGACATAATAATATGTGATGAAACCGGCTCTCTTTCTGAGGCAAAAAGTATACTTAACTATCTGAATACCGGGGTAAGGTTTATATGTACTGTACACAGTGACTCGGTTGAAAAGCTATATACGAAACCCGGAATAAAACTTCTTTTAGATAACGGTGTGTTTGATAAGATTATCCAGCTTTCAGCAAAAGAATTCGGAATCGAGGAAATCAGGCAAATTGAAGACAGCAGGGGCAGCACTGGCAGCAGTATCGGTGATGATGATAATGGTAAAAAGAACATTGAGGGATTATATGTCCCTTATGTTTCTGACAGATACCATTGCAC
>JAFQAF010000324.1 GCA_017400025.1 Oscillospiraceae bacterium | reverse complement strand
TACCTGCAACAGATGAAAATATACATGTAATAAACCACATGGCCAGGAAGCCTACAAATACTATAACCCAACCATAGTGGAATCCTTTTTTCTTTGACTGTGTGTTCATTGAAAATTCCTTTCTTTCGCTTAAGAACAGTTAAAACAATCTGACTTTAAAAGTATATCACTATACTGTTAAGATTCACAATGTTATATCATAAGATATTATCATTTTATACAATAAATTTTATCATTTTACAGCAAATATAACAATGCACCAATAAAACAAAAAGCCGCCCGGAAGCGGCTGCAAGTTTATGAACAATCACAACACGTGGCTGACGTGCTCCAGCGATGTAGCCAGAATATCCCGCACATGGTCATCGTCCAGGGAGTAACAGACTGTTCTGCCTTCCTTGCGCTGTTTGATAAGTATGGACAGACGCAGGCTTTTCAGCTGGTGGGATACAGAAGAGATGGACATATCCAGACAGGTGGCAATATCTGTAACGCACAGTTCCCTGCCCTGCAGTGTGAGAATAATCTGCAGCCTGGTGGAATCCCCCATTATTTTGAAAAAATCAGACAGTGCACCTATGGCATTGTAGTCCGGCATATTTTCTCTTATTTCATTTATGTTTACATTTGTATTCATAGTTTCACCTTTACCTTTATACAAACATATTTAATCACTTAAATCAATATTTGTCAATAATATACAGTTGTTCAACTGTCTTTATTTGAACAAATATTCAAATGTATTCCCTGCGGATTCTGTCGGATTTACAGAGTTTTGCATTGACTTTTTGCCCGCTGTTGTGTATAATCAAATCAAATAGTTGAACAAGTGTTCAAATATACAAATGATTTTCAATTACTTACCGGAGGAAACTATTATGAAAAAAGTTTACAAAATCGAAGTTGACTGTGCAAACTGCGCACGCAAAATGGAAAACACAACAAATGCTACAGAAGGCGTTAAAGCAGCAGTAGTTAACTTTATGACACAGAAAATGGAAGTTGAATTTGAAGAAGGCGCAGATCCAAAAGCTGTTATGCCTGTAGTTCTGGAAAACTGCAAAAAAGTAGAAGACGACTGCGAAATCTACTTCTAATCTATAATTTTCAGGGGAGTGAGTAAATTTTGACTAAAAAGCAAAAGAAAATGCTGAAGCGCATTATCATCGCCAGTGTGCTGATGATTGTGCTGGCATTTCTTCCTGTGACAGGTTTTCTGAAATTTGCACTGTATATGGTGCCATATCTTGTTATCGGTCACGATATTCTGCGCAAGGCCTTCCTGGGCGTAAAGAACAAACAGGTTTTTGACGAAAGTTTTCTTATGGCGGTAGCCACTGTAGGCGCCATTATTCTGGGTGAGTACACAGAAGGCGTTGCAGTTATGCTGTTTTTCCAGATTGGTGAATGGTTCCAGAGCTATGCCGTGGGCAAAAGCCGCAGAAACATCAGCCAGCTGATGGACATCCGCCCGGACTATGCCAACATAGAAAAGGAAGACAGCAGCCTTGAACAGGTAGACCCGGACGAAGTGGCAATAGGCACAGTGATTGTTGTACAGCCAGGTGAAAAAGTGCCGATTGACGGCGTGATTACCGAAGGCAGCTCCACACTGAACACCGCAGCGCTGACAGGCGAAAGCCTGCCGCGAGATGTGGACACCGGTGACGAAATCATCAGTGGCTGTATCAATATGACAGGCCTGCTGAAAATCAGGACAACAAAGGAATTCGGCGAATCCACAGTTTCCAAAATTCTGGACCTGGTGGAAAACGCCAGCAGCAGAAAATCCCGCAGTGAAAACTTTATTTCAAGATTTGCTTATTACTATACACCTATAGTATGCTACAGTGCCCTGGCCCTGGCGCTGATACCGCCGCTGGTACTGATGGTTATTGGCCAGCCGGCAAACTGGGGCGAATGGATTTACAGAGCCCTCACCTTCCTGGTTATCTCCTGCCCTTGCGCACTGGTTATCAGTATTCCGCTGTCCTTCTTTGCAGGTATCGGCGGCGCAAGCAATGCAGGGGTGCTGGTAAAGGGTTCCAACTATCTGGAAGCACTTGCATACACAAAATACGTGGTGTTTGACAAAACCGGTACAATGACACAGGGTGTCTTTGAAGTGAGCGGTATCCACCACGCCACAATGGAAGAAGAAAAGCTGATTGAATACGCAGCACTGGCAGAGTGCCATTCTTCCCACCCTATTTCAAAAAGTCTGCAGAAAGCATACGGCAGGCGGATTGATATGAACAGGGTAACTGATGTTCAGGAAATAAGCGGCCACGGCGTGTGCGCTGTTGTGGACGGCATCCAGGTGCTGGCCGGCAACGGCAGACTGATGGAAAAATACGGTGTGGAATACACTGAATGTGACGGTGTGGGCACAGTGGTACATATTGCTGTGGACGGAAAATTTGCAGGTCACATACTGATTTCTGACATTATGAAACCTACAGCCCGCCAGGCAATTGCAGACCTGAAGAAAATAGGTATAAACAAAACTGTTATGCTGACAGGCGATACAAAAGCGGTGGCAGACAGTGTGGCAAAAGAACTGGCTATAGACGAAGTTTACAGCCAGCTGCTGCCGGGTGACAAGGTGGACAAAGTGGAAGAACTGCTGGCCAGAAAAGTCCGGAAAGAAAACCTTGTTTTTGTGGGTGACGGCATAAACGATGCCCCGGTTCTCTCCCGCGCAGACATAGGCATTGCAATGGGAGCCATGGGTTCGGATGCAGCTATTGAAGCAGCAGACGTTGTGCTTATGGATGACGACCCGATGAAGATTGCCAAAGCCGTGAAAATTGCAAAGAAATGTGTGGGTATTGTATACCAGAACATCTACTTTGCCATCGGCGTAAAGGTTCTGTGCCTGATTCTGGGTGCAGTGGGTATTGCCAACATGTGGCTGGCAATATTCTCTGACGTTGGTGTAATGGTGCTGGCAGTTCTCAATGCCATCCGTGCACTGAACGTAAAGAATCTGTAATCAGAAAAATGGTCTGTGGACCGGATATATAAAAAAACTGAAGCCAGACTGCATCAAACAGTCTGGCTTTGCTGTTTTATATAATTCAGAATAACTCGTTTAACTTATATTTAATGTGTCAGATAAATTGAATTTTGTATCACAAAATGCTATTCCTCTGCCCCAATATCAAAATTTTCGCCAAAATTTTCGTTATGGCAATTTGGACAGTGAAATTTTTCACCCATCTGCTCCAATTCTTTTACTTTAAATTTTTTACCACAAATAGAACATCTGTTACGTTTATTAATACCTATGCCAGCAACTACAAACATACTGCCATAAATAATAAATCCAAATAAAAGCATATACATCAAAAGTTCAATAACCCAAGATGCTAAATTTAGTTGTATCCCTAACTGTGTGTCAAGGAAAGAGATTATTGCTGTTGGCACGTAGCAGAGTATCATTACCACAACGCCTGCTTTTGCCAGTAATGTATACATTCTTATCTCTTTTACTTGTTCTTTAAAGTTTTTCATAATAAGCACCTCGATTTTAAAAACAAATGCTTTCTTAACTAAATTCTACTAAACAAATGTGAAAATTTCTATCTACTAACTGTTCGCCAAATTCAAATTTTCCTTACTGATTTTATACTATCACAATTCACCTCTATGCACAACGGCAGCCTACATGCGGACTTCGTCTGTTCTTTATATTATTCTTTGCAAATTATCAGTTTGTTTACAAACGGTTTATATATTTTTCGCTTTTAGCACATAGTTTTATAGTAGAATACAGCTGTAAGGAAAAGGTGATACTATGCCGGGACTTGAAGAAATTACCAAAGACAATATACATCTTTATTGCAGGTTTGAAAAAGATTTTGAAACTGAACTGAAATATTTTCAGTCAAGGATATACCCCGAAAACAGCGATTTCTTTGCTCCGCTGATAAAGGACGGCCTGCTGAGATGGAGCTATATAGTCTCTGACGGCCGCCCCATAGGTGCAATATGGCTGGAAAAGGAACACACCTGCCTGTCCACTGCAAAACTGGGGATTTTCATTGCTGAAAAGGATATGCGCTGCAAGGGCATAGGACGGAAAGCAATAGAGCAGTTTATACAGAGAAACAAAAAAGAGCTGAAACTTAATCAGGTGACACTGAATGTGAGAAAAGAGAATATCAGGGCAATACGATGCTACGAAAAATGCGGCTTTGTGTCTGAGCAGCAATATGAAAAGCCGGGTGGCATAAAGGTTCTGAAGATGATAAAATCCTTATAGTGATACAGAGGCCGCGGGAAACTGCGGCTTTTGTATTCTGTAAACAAAAAACAGGTGTATCATAGGATACACCTGTTTTTCGTTCTATACGAAAGTATGGTCTGTTCAGAATTATTTTTTCAGAATCTGTGGGCCCTGTGGAGTGTCTTTTACGATGTAACCCAGTTCAGCCAGTTCATCACGGATCTGGTCTGCTCTTGCCCAGTTCTTTGCTTTTCTGACTTCTGTTCTTTCTGCAACAAGGTCTTTTACCTTCTGTGGAATTTCATCTGTCTTTCTGTTGTAAAGCAGACCCATAACGCCAGCCAGTTCGTCAAAGATAGCAGCTGTGTATGCAAGGGCTTCTTTTGTCTGCTGTGTGCCTGTTGTGTTGATAACTGTAACCAGTTCAAACAGCTTGGACAGAGCGTCAGCTGTGTTCAGGTCATCGTCCATAACTTCGATGAATTCTGCTTTCAGCTTGTCAGCAGCAGCCTTGATTGTTTCTTCTGTACCTGTGGAGTTTGCAGCCAGGAATTCCAGATGTTCTCTTGCTGTGTAGAGACGTTCCAGGGAGTTCTTTGCCTGCTCCATAACTTCTCTTGTAAAGTTCAGCGGTGAACGGTAATGGGCTGTCAGCAGGAAGTAACGGATTGGTTCATAACCGAACTGGTCAGAAATATCGCGTACTGTGAAGAAGTTGTTGAGAGATTTGGACATTTTCTGGTTGTCAACGTTGATGTAGCCGTTGTGCATCCAGTAACGTGCAAATTCTTTATCGGAAGCACATTCACTCTGTGCAATTTCGTTTTCGTGGTGTGGGAAGATAAGGTCCTGGCCACCGCAGTGCAGGTCAATAGTTTCACCCAGGTGCTTGCGGCTCATAGCGGAGCATTCAATATGCCAGCCCGGACGGCCTTCGGAGAATGGGCTGTGCCAGTGTGGTTCGCCCGGTTTTGCTGCTTTCCACAGTGCAAAGTCTGCCGCAGCTTCCTTGATTTCGCCCACGTCAATTCTTGCACCGGCTTCCAGTTCTTCCATTGGCTGGTGGCTCAGCTTGCCGTAATCCTTGAAGGAATGTACACGGAAATAAACGTCGCCGTTTTCCACTTTGTATGCGTGTTCTTTTTCGATAAGTTTTTCAACGATATCAATAATTTCTGGAATATGGTCGGAAACTCTTGGTCTTACGTCTGCAAAACGTACATTCAGGCCCTGCAGGTCGTGGTAGTATTCGTTTTCATATTTTCTGGCCACTTCTTCAAATGTGATGCCTTCTTCGATGGAGCGTTTGATGATTTTGTCATCAATGTCTGTGATGTTGGAAACATAGGTAACTTTGTTGCCTTTGTATTCCAGATAGCGGCGCAGTGTATCAAAAACTACTGCAGGACGTGCGTTGCCGATGTGGATGTAGTTGTAAACTGTAGGGCCGCAAACGTAGATTTTGTATTCGCCCTCTTTGAGAGGAATAAATTCTTCTTTCTTTCTTGTGAGTGTGTTGAAAACATTCATGTGTTTCATAGAAAAATCCTTTCCGGCCTTAAGGCCTGTAAATTCTGTAAACCAAAGACCGAATAAACTAAAAACCGCCCCATCTGCCCATACGGGCAAACGAAGGCGGTGCAAATAACCACGGTTCCACTTCGATTTATATCTTGTGAGTCATATAACGGTGACACCCGTACACAGCTACTGCTACTTCGCCGTGTCTGCTTTCAAGGGCATTGGCCGGTTTATTGAATCTGAGGTGCTTTCAGCGGCTCACACCTCTCTCTGTCAGACTTTTACGCCGGTTACTAGTCTTGATACAAACGCATTATCTCTATTCAACAATGTTAATAATATCACATACTTTGATAATTTTCAAGTATCAATATCTTATGAGTACATTGTATCATTAAGAATAAATTTTGTCAAGTTATTTTGCGTTTTTGATAAGATCAAAATTCGGCACAATATAATCCATGCCGGAAACAACTGTAAGCACAGCCATAAGCCACATAAGCACATTTACAACCAGTGCCATTGTGTCATATGTTGCCTGTGGGATAGCACCCATGGAAAGCAGTGCCATTGCCAGCAGGCCCAGAATACTTGCCACCATCTGCAGTACAGTCTTCATCTTGCCTTTCATGCCTGCAGCGATAACTTTGCCGCCTTTAGGATTGGCAGCAGCAATCAGTCTTATACCGCTTACTGCAAATTCCCTTGCCAGCACGATGCATATGATGATTTCGTGGCACATGCCGTTGAGGCAGAGGTAGATAAGTGCAACTGTTGTCAGCAGTTTGTCAGCCAGAGGGTCCATAAACTTGCCGAAATCGGTAACCATATTGTACTTTCTTGCAATGCTGCCATCCAGGAAGTCTGTAAAGGAAGCAACAGCAAAAACAATCAGTGCAATGAGGTAGCTGTATGGATTGTCTATGTACATAAACAGCATAAATACCGGCACCAGCGCAAAACGTAAAAGTGTAAGTTTATTTGGTAAATTCATTGTAATTCTCCCAAAGATTATTCTTTATTCTTCCACAAGTTCACCGTAAAGGTCATAGATATCACTTTCTGTGATGTGAACTGTGTATATTTCGCCTACAAGAACAGGATAGTCGCCTGAAATATATACTTCGCCGTCAATTTCAGGTGCATCGTATACGGAACGGCAGATGAAAAGATCGTTTTCGCTGTCGTAATCGTCAACGATAACCTCTATATCCCTGCCAACCATAGCAGCCTGTTTTTCTGCCATAATATTTGTCTGCAGCTGCATGATTGCATCTGCACGGCGTTCTCTTTCTTCCACCGGCATCTGCTCCATTTTTGCAGCCTTTGTGCCTTCTTCTTCACTGTATGCAAAGCAGCCCAGTCTTTCCAGACGGATTTCCTTTACAAAATCATACAGCTGCTGATATTCTTCTTCTGTTTCACCTGGATAGCCAGTGATAAGGCTGGTGCGGATAGTGATATCCGGCACTGCGGCACGCAGGCGGTTGATAACAGACATAATGATTTCAGTGCCACCCTGGCGGTTCATACTTTTCAGCACTCTGTCATTGATGTGCTGGATTGGCAGGTCCAGATAATGGAGAACCTTAGGGTTTGTGGCGATAACCTGGATTACATCATCACCCAGTCTTTCAGGGTATGCATACATAAGGCGTATCCATTCGATGCCTTCAATTTTGCTGATTTCTGTCACCAGTTCTGCCAATTTGTTTTCTTTATAGATATCTTCGCCGTAGCGTGTGATATCCTGTGCAACAACAATAATTTCCTTTACGCCTTCTTCAGCCAGCCATTTTGCCTCTTCGATACAGCTTTCAATAGGTCTGCTGCGGTGCGGGCCGCGGATAAGCGGGATTGCACAGTAATAGCAGCCGTTTGAACAGCCTTCTGCAATTTTCAGATAAGCATAATGTCTTGGTGTGGAAATAATGCGCTTTTTAGTGATATCAAGGTTTGTTTTAGGGCCGTAGAAAGACAGTTTTTCGCCTTTTACAACCCTTTCCATAACTTCTTCCAGTCTGTCGTGGGAGCCGATGCCTACAACAGCATCCACTTCCGGGATATCTGTAAGGATTTCGTCCTTGTATCTTTCAGCCAGACAGCCTGTAACAATAATCTTCAGGTCAGGGTTTTCCAGTCTTGCGCCAACAGCATTGAAAATATTTTCAATAGCTTCTTCCTTTGCGCTGGTGATAAAACCGCAGGTATTGATAATGCACACATCAGCCTCTGTCATATCTGCAACAGTGCTGTGACCTGATTTCAGCAGGCCGTGTGCAATAATGTCGCTGTCCACCTGGTTTTTAGGACAGCCAAGAGAAACCAAACTAATTTTCATTTAATACTCCTGTAAAAATATATCCGATAATTCCATTGCTTTTTTAATTTCGCCATAGCGGAAGCCCTTTCTCACAAGGGATGCCACCACCTTTTCCGGCCGGGAAAGTCTTGTGGCATATTTTGTGCGGAGAAGATATAAAATCTCCTCTGTCTGGTCTTCTGCTCTAAAATTTAATAATACATTATCTATTATATTTTTGTCAACACCGAGGGAGGAAAGTTTCCGCTTTATGGCCCGGAAAGACTGCTTTTTCACGTTCAGCAGATATTCGGCCTTGAGATATGCAAATTTTTCATCATCCACCAGGCCCAGTTCTTCCATTTTTTCCACAGCTGCGGCGGCAGTTTCCCCGTCATAAAAACGGCAGAGCTTGTCATACAGTTCCTTTCGGGAGTGTATGCGGTTTGCCAGCAGGGTGTAGCATTTGTCCACTGCCTTTGCAGTTAAACTTTGCTTTTCAATGCAAGTAAGCTCTTGTTGTGAAAAACAAGAGCCTATGTTTATATTATTCTTATACAGTACCACATCATCCACGGAAAACATAAAGCCATCTTCTGAAAAAAGGGCATTGAAACCTTTTTTAGTGCGGGTGATGTCGGTAATAGTGATATTATTCAACATCGATATCTATATTGGCATTTCTGCGCTTTGTTGCAGGTTTTTCAGCAGGCTGTTCAGCTGCCGGAGCTTCTGCTGCAGGCGCTGTAGAAAGAACTGTCTTACCTTTTTTTCTTTCAGGGCCAAGAGGGTTCAGGCCTTCTGCCTTTGCTTTTTCCATAGCTGCAAAAACCTTGTCTTCCACTTCTTTTGCCAGTGCAGGGTTTGCCCTGAAATATTCTTTTGCATTGTCACGGCCCTGACCAAGACGGACGTCACCATAGCTGAACCATGCACCGGATTTGTTCACGAT
>JAFQAF010000323.1 GCA_017400025.1 Oscillospiraceae bacterium | reverse complement strand
TTGTATTCTGCATGGTGTGCCCATTCCTGTGGCAGGCCCAGTGTATCAGCGATTACATTGTAACCGTACTGGCCCTGGTACCGGATGTTATGGATTGTGAATACTGTTTTAACGTGCTGGAATTTCTGGATATGGCGGTAGTAAACGTTGATATACAGAGTTACCAGCGCTGTCTGCCAGTCGTTTGTATGGATGATATCAGGTTCAAAGTCAATGTGAAGCAGTGCTTCCAGAATGGCTTTTGAGTAGAATGCAAATCTTTCGCCGTCGTCGTGATAGCCATACAGTGTCTGACGGTAGAAATAGTATTCGTTGTCAATAAAGTAGTATGTAACACCTTCGTAATCCATTGTGAACAGACCACAATACTGGTTTCTCCAGCCCAGGGATACATTGAAGCTGTCTACAAATTTAAGCTGTTCGCCGTATTTTTCTTTTATCTGGCCGTAAAGTGGCAGAATTACTCTGGTTTCTACGCCTGCTGCCTGCAGATTTTTTGGCAGGGAACCGGCAACATCACCCAGACCGCCGCTGGCGGCAAATGGTACGGCTTCAGATGAACAGAATAAAACTTTCAAAATATGTGCCTCCTAAATTATACTCTGGCAGCTTTTTCCACGAAAACCGGCAGGCTTTCGTCGCCTATCAATTTCTTTTCTTTTGTGATAACCACGTCTTTGTCGCAGATAACGTTTTCCAGAACAACACCATCTTCAATAACTGTGTCCTGCATGAGAACGCAGTTTCTTACGATAGCGCCTTTGCCGATTTTAACGCCGCGGAACAGAACGGAGTTTTCCACATAGCCTTCGATGTAGCAGCCGTCTGCACATACAACTTCCTTAACTTCGCTGCCGATAGCGTATCTTACAGGAGCATCGTCACGGATTTTTGTATATACAGGATGGTCTGCAAACAGAGCTTTCATTGTGTCTCTGTTAACCATATCAAGGTTTGCATCAAAGTAAGCCTTCAGGCTTGTGATTCTCTTGAGAACGCCTTTGTATTCGTAGCCGTTAACTTTGATTTCCTTAACCAGCTGCTGCAGAACGTCTCTTTCAAAGTTTGTAAGACCCTGTTTTACACCTTCTTTAACCAGTGTGAGAAGCAGTTCTTTGTCAATAACATATGCCCACATGCCGTTTGCAACAACATCTGTTGTATCGTCATTGAGGTAAACAGCGCTGATTGTGCCGTCTTCTTCAACTTTGTACACTACGTTGTCTGTTTTGGAAGCTGGGTCAACTGTTTCTTTTTTGTACAGTGCAGTGATTTTTGCACCGGATTCAGCATGTTTTGTCAGAACATCTTTATAATCGATAGCACTTACAATACCGCTGTCTGCAAGGATAACTGTATCACAGCCTGTTTTTTCTATGTAGCCCACAACGTTTGCCAGAGCCTGCAGTTTACCTGTGTAAACCTGAACACCTGTATCACCGAAAGGTGGGAAAACTTTCAGACCGCCGATTTTTCTTGCCAGGTCATAAACACGGCCTGAGCCAAGATGGTCCATAAGGGACATGTAGTTTCTTTTTACGATAAGACCGATATCGTCAATACCTGCTGCTACCATTTCGGAGAGAGTGAAGTCGATAAGTCTGTAACGGCCGCCGAAAGGTACGCTGGCCATTGTTCTCAGTTTTGTAAGTTCGCCGATAGCGTTATCGTGCATGTTAGGGAAGATAATTCCCAGTACTTTATCGCCTTTTGTCATGATTATTCACCTTCCTTAACATCTTCATAAATCATACCCTTGGCAGGTACATTCAGTTTAGCGCCAACTGTTACGCCGTTACCAAGAACAGCAATACCCCAATCGTCCATATTTTCCATATTTTCAGGACGGCAGCCGATTGTTGCACCTTCTTCTACAACACAGTTTTCACCGATGATTGCATACTGTACGTTTGCGCCTTTTTTGATTACAGAACCAGGCAGAACGATACTGTCACGAACTGTAGCACCTTCTTCAACTGTAACTGACTGGAAGAGAACAGAGAAGTCTACATAGCCGTCAACTGCACAGCCTTCGGAAACCATGGAGTTTTCAACAACTGCTTTAGGGCCAACATACTGTGGTGGAACATTATGTGTTCTGGAGTAGATTTTCCAGGAGTTGTCCCAAACATCAAATGGAACATTAGGGTCCAGCAGGTCCATATTGGATTCCCACAGAGAGTCAATTGTACCAACATCTTTCCAGTAGCCTTCAAATCTGTAGGCATACAGTTTCTGCTGGTCAGCCAGCATGGAAGTGATGATGTTTTTACCAAAGTCGTTTTCAGATTCCGGATTTGCTTCGTCTTCGATAAGGTATTTTTTCAGTTTATCCCATGAGAAAATGTAGATACCCATGGAAGCCAGAGTTGAATCAGGGTTCTTTGGTTTTTCTGTAAATTTAACGATTCTGCCTTCGTCATCACATGTCATGATACCGAAACGGCTTGCTTCTTCTTTTGGAACGTCAAGAACAGCGATTGTGATATCTGCACCTTTTTCTTTGTGCTGTGCCAGCATTTTTTCATAGTCCATCTTGTAGATATGGTCACCGGACAGGATGAGAACATACTGTGGGTCATATCTTTCGATAAACTTGATGTTCTGGTAGATAGCATTTGCAGTACCTTTGTACCAGTCAGAGCCTGTTGCTTTCTGGTATGGAGGAAGAACATGAACACCACCGTAGAGACGGTCAAGGTCCCATGGCTGGCCGTTGCCCAGGTATTCGTTAAGTTCCAGAGGCTGATACTGTGTAAGAACACCAACTGTATCAATACCACTGTTTACACAGTTGGACAGTGGGAAGTCGATGATTCTGTATTTACCGCCAAAGTATACTGCCGGTTTTGCTGTTGATTGTGTAAGTGCGTAAAGTCTGGAGCCCTGGCCGCCTGCCAAGAGCATTGCTATACACTCTTTCATAATAATACCCTCACTTTTATTACTTTTTTCAGGTTAAACCTGTTTATTACATAGTTTAGCAGAACAGCAAGGCTGTCCCTTTTCCGGAAATAATGGATTTTTACCAGTACGAACTTTAAAAAATACCTCCCTTTATAATATTTTACCATTATCAGAGAGATTTTCAAGTAAAAATTTATACAAAAATATCAAAAATCCACTGTATAGCTTGACTATTTTTGTGTAAATTCTACACAGATTTTTTTACTTCTATCTGTATGATGCCGGTTTCAGATGCTGATTGTGTATTCTTTTCTGCCTATATATGTGCACACTTCATCTATTCCGTACTTTTTCAGCATATCTATCACTGTATCAAATCCGTTTTTGTGCCTGTCCACAGAATGGCCGTCTGAACCTATGGTAATCTTCCTGCCGCCCAGGGATGTATAAAGAGCCAGAAGTTCTTCCGCCCTGCGCACGGATTCCCGCTGGGGGAAAAGCTTTGTGTTTATCTCCATAGCCTTGCCTTTTTCAATCAGCAGGTGGAAAACCCTTGTCAGGCTTTCTGTATGGCGGGAAAGGTCGGTATCGCCTATATAGCGCAACAGGTAGTCTATGTGAGCAAAGGTGTCAAAATTATCAAAGTTTTCAATAGCCTCTGCAATAAGAGAAAGATACTCTTCGTAGCACCGGTCCACTGTTCTGCCGCGCATATAATCCGGATAGGAAACATCGGCATATTCTGTTTCGTGAAGGGACAGAATAACCATATCAAAAGGGTATGATGCCACTGTTTCAGCCACTCGGTCATGGATATCCCTGCGCCAGCCTGCTTCTATTCCGTAGAGCACCTTTATGGGGTATTTTTCGTTGAGTTCCTTTACCTTCTGCAGCTGTTCATCATAATCCGGAGCGATATCACCGCCGTCAAGAACGTGACTTTCCAGGTCTGTATGTTCTGTAGTGATAAAGTATTCATCCCCATCTGCTGCAGCTTTTCTGACATAATTCTCCATAGCTTCCCCGCTGTCAAAGGAGAAATCCGAATGAAGATGGCAGTCCCAGAGCTTCATCTTGTTTTACCTCCTGCCAGGGAAATAGGCACTTTTACCTCTTTTCTGGCTATAAACTGGCTCAGTTCCCTGATGCCGTATTTGTCCAGAACTTTCATTGTATCACGGAAACCGTTTT
>JAFQAF010000322.1 GCA_017400025.1 Oscillospiraceae bacterium | reverse complement strand
GATAAAATAGACAGCTATGCCCTTGAAGGCCCACACTATTTTGACGATGATGCAGTTACAGATGTACCTGAAAAGGTTATCGTGGCAGAAATTGTCCGTGAAAAGCTGCTTCTGAATATGCGTGATGAAATTCCTCACGGTACAAACGTGGAGGTTGAGCAGTTCAAGGAAAGAAAAGGCAGGGAAATAATAGATATCAGTGTTGTGATTTACTGCGAAAGAAAGAGCCACAAAGGGATGATTATCGGCAAGCAGGGTGCAATGCTGAAGAAAATCGGCTCCCGGGCAAGGGCTGACATAGAAGAATTCCTTTCAGCAAAAGTAAATATGCAGTGCTGGGTAAAGGTAAAAGAGGACTGGAGAGATTCCAACTACATCCTCAATGATTTTGGATTCAAGGACGAATAACAGGTTTTATTTACCACTCATATAATCAGTAATAACGGAAACAATATTTTCCGTAAACTGAGGGGTGGTAATATGAAAAAAGATTTCTGGCAGCGGTTTGTGGAAAGCGGAAGCGTTTACGATTATCTGGCCTACAGAAACAGCCTGAATAATCAGATTACGTCCGGCGGTGAAAATGGGCAATCAGACGATAAAGGTGACAGGAATAGTAATAAGGGAAGTCAGGACAAAGGAAAGTGACAAAATTATTACTGTACTGTCCAGAGAGCTTGGTGTAATAGGTATATATGTAAAAGGCGCTATGAGGCTTAAAAATAAGTTCCATAGCGCTACAGGTCTTTTTGCATACAGTGAGTTTGTGCTTTACCGGTCGCGTTCATCAGAGCTGTACCAGCTGAATGAAGCATCGGTGAAACATATCTTTCACCGGCTTTCTTCAAATGTGGAGTATCTTGCCCTTGCAATGTATATGGCAGAGCTGGTGAGCGAGGTGGATGTTGAAGACGATATGAACAATGAGATTCTGCGTCTGTTTCTCAATACACTGCATATGCTTACAACAGGTAAATGGCAGCCAGTGCTGTGCAAGGCTGTTTTTGAAATGAGGCTTATGTCTGATACCGGCTTCAGACCAAATCTGCTGGGCTGTATAAACTGCGGAGAATACGAGGCAGACCCCTTCCTTTTTGATGTGGAAAACGGCGATATTGTATGCCCGCGCTGTCAGAAACCGTGGCAGG
The DNA here is from genome assembly GCA_017400025.1 of Oscillospiraceae bacterium. The sequence continues at coordinate 1,327 of JAFQAF010000322.1, read as the reverse complement.
GTAACCGCCTTATACTGGAAAAGCCTGCACTGATGGCTATGAGATACATAGCTTATGCTGACCTTGATAAAATGTTTACATTTACAGTCAGCGATTTTTTCGCCTATCAGCTTTACATTATGGCTGAAAAATATGTGCTGCGGCACACAAAATCTGATTATAAAACTTTAGGTTTTTTAAATAGTTTATTACAGGAGAACAAATCTTGATAGAAAAAAGTTTAAAAGCTATAGAATTTGACAAAGTTCTGGCTATGCTCAGTGAGCTGTGTGTGTTTGCTGACAACAAGGAAGCAGCCCTTCAGCTCAGACCATCAACAGATATAGAATTTGTCAGGGAAGAACTGCTGAAAGCCGATGTGCTTACAGCATACATATATAAATATTCAGACCCGCGTCTGGACAGTGCCCGGGGCGCATACGAAGCTGTAATCCACAGCCGGAAGGGCGCTATGCTCACCTGCGGCCAGCTGCTGTCAGTTGCCAGAATGTACCGCAACTTTGACAGGATTAAAAAATGGTTTTTCCGGTACGAAAGAACAGACAGCATCCTTGACTGGAAAATTTCTTCAATTACAGAAAACACCCGGCTGGAAAAAGCTATTTCTGAAGCAATAATAAACGAAAACCTGGTTGCAGACACAGCCAGTGACGGCCTTTATGATGTGCGCAGAAAAATCAGACAGGCTGAAAGCAGTGTAAGGGATAAACTGGACAATATCATAAAAAGCTCCACATATCAGAAATTCCTGCAGGAATCTGTTGTCACCATAAGACAGAACAAATTTGTTGTGCCGGTAAAGGCAGAGCACAAAAATGATATTCCGGGCGTGGTACATGATGTGTCTGCTTCCGGCTCCACCTACTTTGTGGAACCTGCAATAGTTGCTGACCTTAACGCCAAGATTATGCAGCTGTACAACCAGGAGCAGGATGAAATAAATAAAATACTTCTTAAGTTTTCACAGCTTATTGCATCAAATTCCGGTATTTTTACAGACAGTTACAAAAAACTGCTTGATGTGGACAAATATATGGCAAGGGCAAAACTGGCCATCAGAATGGATGCAGTAATGCCGCTGGTCAATGATGAACTGAAGTTTTCACTGAAAAAGGCAAGACACCCTCTTATAGACAAAAAGACTGTTGTGCCTACAGATATTTCACTGGGTTTTGACTATGATACAATGATTATCACCGGGCCAAATACCGGCGGCAAGACTGTTACCCTGAAAACAGCAGGTCTGCTGTGCACTATGGCTGCCAGCGGTATGCTGATACCTGCCCACGAGAGCAGCTCTGTATGCCTGTTTGAAAATATTCTGGTT
>JAFQAF010000321.1 GCA_017400025.1 Oscillospiraceae bacterium | reverse complement strand
CCCATGGATTTTCTGCAAGACCGGAATTTTCAAATGCTTCCCAAGCATCTGTAAAGCCTTCAGACTGAACAGCCTGTGCGAATACAAGGATTTTCAGGCTGGAAATATCGCCGAGATCCAATTTCTGGCCATTGAGCATAATGTAGTAGTTAAGTTCTGTTTTGCCTTCTGCGTTTTCAACTTCTTCACAGTCAACTCTCTTATCAAGGAAGAGACCACGAAGAGCAACTGTTGTTTCTTCACCGGCTTCAATTTCGTTAACGTTTGTTGCGATGTAAATCATATATTTTGCGCCGTCAATTGTAAATACTTCCGGCAGACCATCATCGCCTTTGATACTATTCCAGTCATTAACATCAGCTGGGTAGTCACCTGTTTCTTTTGTACCCCAGAACCAGCCTTCTTCAAGACTTTCATTTACGTCTTCTGCAGAGAATACGTTCCAGTGCAGCCAGTTGTCTGTCTGAACAGGTTTTTCATCGTAGCCTTCTACAACAGGGATAGCGTAGATTGTACGGATGTATGCTGGAGAATTGCCTGTGTTTTCAACAGTAACAATTTTATCCACATAGTTTTCGTCAAGATATTTGTTTGAAGCTGTGCCGATAGGCATCAGGTTGTGTGGTTCGTCTTCGTCGAAGTCAACCAGGTTGTTGTCTGTGTAGTCTGAACCATCTGTTGCTTCTTTTTCAACTCTTTCTTTTTCGATAAGGTCAATTTTAACTTTACCTACTGTGAAAGTATTCGCTGCATCGTCTGTATCTGTGAAGTAAGCAAGTGTAGCGCCTGCTACAGATGTGATAGCCATAACGAGAACCAGCAGAAGAGCAACTAATTTCTTTTTGTTTTTCATTTTGGTTTTCTCTCCTTTTCAGATCTTTGATTGTCTGTTTATTTAAATGTTAATTTAAATACGGATTAAAAAAGATTCCAGATATCTGCTGCAGCAGTAACTGTAAGGTTGTCAGCCTGGATTGCGTATGCAATGAAATCAAGAGTTGGTTTTGTACCATCTTCCATTGCAGTGAGTTCAGCTTTTGTTACAGCAGGGTTAACTGTAATAGTTGTGCCTTCTGTAATTGCAAAAACAGATGTAGTATCTGCTGTTGCAGGAGCTGTAAGATTAAGAGCGTTTACAACTGTTGGCGCAGCCAGTGTACCGTATACATAGATTTTGTCACCATTAGCTTCTGTTGTAACCAGAGTCCAGTCACTATTGATTGTGTACTGAATTACTTTGTCATTGCCATAAGCATTGTTTTTCTCTGTAAGTCTTACAAACACATAGCAAGGTTCGCTGCCTGCTTCTACATGAACGATAGGGTCTTTCATGTATTTTTTGCCAGGAACCATTTTATATTCGTTTTCTGTATTACGAGGACCTGTTGGGTTTTCGATATCTGTTTCATCAAGTGTGATATTGATATCGCCAACAGTAAATGTATTATTTACTTCGTTGGAATCAGCTGTCAGCCAGGCGATTGTGCCGCCTACTGCTGCACCAAAAAGCATAACCACTGCCATAAGCAGTGCTACGGTTCTCTTTTTCATAAGAGTTGTCTCCTTTCGGAAAATTCAATTTAATAGAAGGTTATTACCATTTACCCCATGCTTCGTCTGCATCTGCAAAGCCGGCTGCCTGGATTGCGTGTGCAACAACGTCGATTTCAAGACCTTCGAGAGTTGCTACTTCATCATTTGTAAGGTCTTCCGGAACTGTGATTGTTGTGAAGAGGTCTTTCAGCATGTAGTAGTCTACTGTTTCGCCGTTTTCTTCAACTTTTGCAGCTGTCATGCCTGCTGTTGATTTTTCCAGGTCAACAACTTCTTTGTAGCGCAGTTCGTATGTGCGAGTAATCCATTCAACATCTTCAACTGTTTCTTTAGTTGTAACAGGATCGCCTTCCGGAACCCATGTTGTGTTGTCAAGGTCAAGCCAGCTGAGTTTCAGAACCTTGTCTGCTGCTGCTTTGTACTTGATTGTTACAAATGCACGTACAAATGCTTTTTCACTTTCAGCCCATACGCTTACAGTTGGGTCTTTGTCAAACACTGCACCAGGAATGATGTGATATTTGTTTGATGTATCACGTACAATTTCTTTGCCATCAACTGTATAGTTGTAGCTAACATCATTGTTGTTATCTTTGTCTGTGTCTTCTTCGTTCAGAAGAATTTTTACATTACCAATAGTAAATGTATTTTCTACTACTTCTGTCTGTGATGTCAGATAAGCAACTGTAGCTGCTACTGTTGTGCAAACCAGCAGAACTGCTGCCAGTGCAAGTGAGAGCACTTTTTTTGTTTTTTTGTTCATTTTTTCTTTCCTTTCTAAAAAATATATTTAAATAAAGCCAGCATGCCTGCCTCGGTAGGCGCCCGCCGTGTATTGCCTGTTCTGCGTGCCCTTGAGAAGTGCTTTCCGTCCTGCGGGACGGCGCAGAACTGTGGCGGGCGGCATGCAAGCCATGCGGGTTTCCTGTCCATCGGTAGAGATGTCAGGCATTATTTATGAAATTGGGTGGGGCGAAAGCCCAGGGTGCAGAGCACCGGTGAATAAACTGCAGTGTAACGGGCAGAATATAGTACAGAAATTATGCTTTCTGTTCTTCTTCCTCATCGTCTGCAAAAAGGTCCGGTATGATGGACAGCATCAGCACAAAAGCCACGGCTGCCACGGCGATATATGTACCGGGAGGGTTCTGGATGTAGCTGGCGATATAGCCCAGGTATGGTATGGACCGCACCGGCTTGCCGATTACGTTTTTGTAATGAACCAGAGTACCGTCAACTGATTCGTTGGCGTCGCCTTTTGTCATAAAGCGGATAACGTCCGGTTCGTCATCGTCAGGTACTACCTGAACAATGCGGTGTGTTGCCACTGTATCTTCACTGACCATAAATGTGATAACATCCCCGGCAGCGAGAGTGTCTGTGTCCACCTCTTTTACATATATTACAGAACCTGTATGATATGCAGGCTCCATAGAGCCAGAGAGAACTGTGAACACTTTAAAGCCGGCAAAGCGTGCGCCCACCAGCAGAATGGCCAGGATAACTATAGCCACAACAAGGATATTTGTTACAACATCCCACGCTTTTCTGATAGCGTTCATACGATATACTTTCCTCCGTTTTCAGACAGCAAAACCCAAGACAAAAATTTCTTTTTTTTAAAGAAAATTCTCGTCTTGTTCCGCTAATCTTCATGTATGAAAATATTTTCCATAAAAGGAAACACTTTTCCATATTTTAAGGATATTATAACCTCTTTGACCTGCAATGTCAATGTGAACAAGGTGTGAAAAAATGGTAATTTTTGTAGAATATATAGTAATTATTTGTTTTTGATTCTACAGTCGGCAAAATGAGCCGGAATACGACATTTTTATGTATAAATCACTGTTGAATTTTATCTGTACAGATGAAAAGGCTGCAGCAAACTGCAGCCCACAATAGGAAATTATTTAATTTTTGAAAGATGCTGTGCCAGGTGTACCCCACGCAGGGTATCTGCATCATTTTCTGAAAGCTGAACAAGGGTGCGCACAGAATCCATGGCCTTGCGGGCAGCCGCCGCCACTGCATCACCTGAAAGCACACGGGCCATATAGAAAGCTGCAAAAAGGTCACCGGTGCCGGCAACTTTTACAGGGATATGGTCACAGGGCAGCAGGGCTTTTTTCCCCGCGGCATCAAGGCAGGCGGTGAAATCTGCACCATCCAGAATACAGCTGGTGATAACCACATTTTCTGCGCCCATAGCCTGCAGGTCTGCAGCTGTCTGCCACAGCTGTTCTTCTGTGGGGTGCTGTGTGAAGTCACGGCCGGTGAGGAACGCTGCCTCTGTCCAGCTGGGCACACTGTGGGTGGTGTGGGGCACTATTGCCCTGTGCAGTGCGGCGGTGTCTGCACCCATTCCGTAGTACAGATGGCCGTCCTCCCCCATAATAGGGTCGTGGAAAATCCGTGTGCCCTTTGCGGCAGCCAGTGAGCAGTAGTCAGCCACAGCCACTGCCCGGCCGGGGTCTGTGATGTAGCCCACATAGATGCTGTCAAAAACAAAACCCATCTCCTGCCAGGCAGCAAGGGATTTGGCCACATAGTCCCCGGTGGAAACCTGGGCCACCTTTTTATAGCCGAAAGTGTTGGACACAATTGCCGTAGGCAGGCAGGACACTGTGAAACCAAAATGTGAAAGCACCGGCTCCATTGCGGAAAGCGCCACGCGGCAGGCGGAAACTGTATCGCCGATAAGGAGAATATCTTTTTTCATAAATTTGTCCTCTTTATTATATTATTAATTACATTTTATATTATTTACAGCAATTATCAAGTGTTTTGTTTGCTTTATCCGGCTGCAGTGCCTTGACATTTATATAAAAATATTATATTCTAATTGAGTATAAATACTTATTTTAAAGGCTGTGACGGAGACAGTAGTTTTCCGCAGGGAAATCCAAGCGAGGGCAGGACGGTGAAAGCTGCCTGAAAGTACCGGAAAATGAACATCACTCCCGAGCTGAAGGCTGAACGGCAACTATTAAGCCTCTCCGGTGTTTCCCCGTTAGAAGAAAGACATATTATCTGTATGTTGTAATAGGTGGTTAAAACAATGGTATAAGTATACCCTTGTCCTGTTATGCAGGGCAGGGGTTTTGTTTTTTATCTATGCAACAAACCATCAAGGAGGAAAACTCAAAATGTACAAAAAAGTACCAACCGACCTTAATTTTGTAGCAAGAGAAAAAGAGGTTGAACAGTTCTGGAACGAAAACAAAATTTTCGAAAAATCCATGGAACAGACAAAACAGGGCCCTACCTACACATTCTATGACGGCCCTCCTACAGCAAACGGCAAACCGCACATCGGTCACGTTCTGACCCGTGTTATCAAGGATATGATTCCAAGATACCACACAATGAAGGGCGAATTTGTACCAAGAAAAGCCGGCTGGGACACACACGGCCTGCCAGTTGAGCTGGAAGTTGAAAAAAACATAGGTATCAACGGCAAGGAACAGATTGAAGCATACGGTCTGGAACCTTTTATCAAGCTGTGTAAGGAAAGCGTATGGAAATACAAAGGCATGTGGGAAGATTTTTCCGGCACAGTAGGTTTCTGGGCTGATATGGAAAACCCGTATGTAACATACGAAAACGACTTTATCGAAAGTGAATGGTGGGCACTGAAAGAAATCTGGAACAAAGGCCTGCTGTACAAAGGCTTCAAAATCGTTCCTTACTGCCCACGCTGTGGTACACCTCTGTCCAGCCACGAAGTTGCACAGGGTTACAAGGATGTAAAAGAACGCTCTGCAGTTGCAAAATTCAAGGTTAAAGACGAAGACGCATATATTCTGGCATGGACAACCACACCATGGACACTGCCTTCCAACGTGGCTCTGTGTGTGAACCCTAAAGAAGAATATGTGAAAGTAAAAACAGAAGACGGCGAAGTGTTCTATCTGGCACACGCACTGTGTGACAAGGTTCTGGGCGAAGGCAAATATGAAGTGCTGGAAACTTATGTGGGCACAGACCTGGAATACAAGGAATACGAACCGCTGTGGAACTTTGTTTCACCAAAAGAAAAATGCTGGTATGTTACAGTTGCTGACTATGTAACACTGACAGACGGTACAGGTGTGGTTCATATTGCACCTGCATTCGGTGAAGACGACGCCCAGGTTGGCCGCCGTTACGGCCTGCCTCTGGTACAGCTGGTTGACCAGAAAGGTGAAATGACAAAAGAAACACCTTGGGCCGGCATGTTCTGCAAAAAGGCTGACGAAGAAATTCTGAAAGACCTGCGCCAAACAGGCAAACTGTTCTCCGCACCAAAATTTGAACACAGCTACCCACACTGCTGGCGCTGTGACACTCCTCTGCTGTACTATGCAAGAGATTCCTGGTTCATCAAAATGACTGATGTAAAGGAAGACCTTATCAGAAACAACAACACAATCAACTGGATTCCACAGTCCATCGGCAAAGGCCGTTTCGGCGACTGGCTGGAAAACGTACAGGACTGGGGTATCTCCCGTAACAGATACTGGGGCACACCGCTGAACATCTGGGAATGTGAATGCGGCCACAAACATTCCATCGGCAGCATTGCTGAACTGAAGGAAATGAGCCCTAACTGCCCGGATGACATTGAACTGCACCGCCCATACATTGACGAAGTGACCATCACCTGTCCTGAATGCGGCAAGCAGATGAAACGTGTACCGGAAGTTATCGACTGCTGGTTTGACTCCGGCTCTATGCCATTTGCACAGCACCACTATCCATTTGAAAACCACGACCTGTTTGAAGCACAGTTCCCTGCACAGTTTATCTCTGAAGCAGTTGACCAGACACGTGGCTGGTTCTACTCTCTGCTGGCTATCAGCACACTGCTGTTCAACAAGTCTCCGTTTGAAAACGTAATTGTTCTGGGCCATGTACAGGATGCAAACGGCCAGAAGATGTCCAAATCCAAGGGCAACGCTGTAGACCCGTTTGACGCACTGGAAACCTTCGGTGCAGATGCTATCCGCTGGTACTTCTATGCAAACAGCGCACCATGGCTGCCAAACCGTTTCCACGACAAGGCTGTGGTTGAATATCAGAGAAAATTCCTGGGCACACTGTGGAATGTATATGCATTCTTTGTACTGTATGCTGACATCGACAAATTTGACCATACAAAATATGCTCTGGAATATGACAAGCTGCCGGTAATGGACAGATGGATTCTTTCCAGAATGAACAGCATGATCAAAGATGTTGACGGCTATCTGGCAAACTACCAGATTCCGGAAGCAAGCAGAGTTCTTCAGGAATTTGTAGACGATATGTCCAACTGGTACGTACGCCGCACAAGAGAACGTTTCTGGGCAAAAGGCATGGAACAGGACAAGGTAAACGCTTACATGACACTGCACACAGTGCTGGTGACACTGTCCAAGGTTGCTGCACCTATGATTCCGTTTATGACAGAAGCTATCTACCAGAACCTGGTGAGAACAAACGATGCAAACGCTCCTGAATCAATCCACCTGTGCGCATTCCCAGAATGTG
>JAFQAF010000320.1 GCA_017400025.1 Oscillospiraceae bacterium | reverse complement strand
TGACGAAAAGGCAGTAAAAGGTATGATTGACGAATGTGTTTCCAAAGGCATTATCAAAGGCTACCGCACAGTTATCGACTGGGAAAAAGCCGGCGTAAACCACGTAAAGGCACAGATAGAGCTGAAGGTTACACCTAAAAAAGGCCGTGGTTTTGACGAAATTGCCATGGCCATCGCCTCTATGGACGAGGTTGAAGGCGTAACACTGATGAGCGGCGGCTATGACCTGCTGATAGAAATAAAGGCAAAGACCTTCCAGGATATTGCCATGTTTGTATTCAAGCGCCTGTCCCCTATGGATGATGTAAACGAAACAGCCACACACTTTGTGCTGCGCCCGTACAAACAGGCAGGTATAATCTTCCACGAAGAGGATGAAGACGGAAGGAGCTTCAACGCTTTATGATGGATTACGGCAAATACCTGAACAAAACAATAAAGGAAATACCCCTGTCTCCCATAGAAAAGGTTTCCCTGCTGGCGAAGGAAGTGGGGGACTGCATCGTGTTGGGCGTGGGCGAGCCGGATTTCAAAACACCCTGGAGAATCCGTGAAGCCGGTATCCAGGCACTGGAAAAAGGCAAAACCTGGTACAGCCCGGGGCTGGGGCTGCTGCCGCTGAAAAAGGCTATCTGCGAATACCAGAAACGCCGCTTCCATCTTGACTATTCACCGGAGGAAGTGATGGTGACAGTGGGCGGCAGTGAAGGCATTGATATGCTGTTCCGCGTACTGCTGAACCCGGGGGACGAGGTGATACTGCCTACCCCCTGCTATGTAAGCTATGACCCTATTGCCCGCCTGTGCGGTGCAAAGGTGGTGGAAATCCCCCTGCAGCAGGAAAACAACTTCCGCCTTACAGCAGAGGAGCTGAAAAAGGCAATCACAGACAAAACAAAAATCCTTGTTCTGCCTTTCCCTGCAAACCCTACCGGTGCAATTATGGAAGAAAATGACCTGCTGGCCATTGCTGACGTAATAAAGGACACCGAAATTTTTGTAATGACAGACGAAATATATGCCGAGCTGACCTACGGCCAGTATCAGCACGTTTCCTTTGCATCAATCCCGGGCATGAGGGAGAGAACAATAGTTATAAACGGCTTTTCCAAAGCCTATGCAATGACAGGCTGGCGCCTGGGCTATGCCATGGGCCCAAAACCTATCATAGACTGTATGGCCACACTGCATCAGGTGGCTGTGATATGTGCCCCTACCACCAGCCAGTATGCCGCTGTGGTGGCAATGAACGAATGCGATGACGAAATTGACAGTATGCGCCGCCAGTACGATATGCGCCGCAGATTCCTGATAAACGAGCTGAACACCATCGGCCTGCCCTGCTACAATGCCCAGGGTGCTTTCTATGTCTTTGCAGACATACGCGGCACAGGTATGACCAGTGAGGAATTCTGCGAACAGCTTATCAGAAAAAACCGCGTGGCAGTTATCCCGGGCAACGCCTTCGGCCGGGCCGGGGAGGGCTTTGTGCGCATTTCCTACTCCTATTCACTGGACCACCTTATGGAAGCCACAAAGAGAATAGCAGATTTTTTAAACAGTCTGAAAGAAAACTGATATAAAAACACAGCAGAGGATTGCTATGGACAAAGTGTATCTTTCCGCCGTGGCGGACTATGACCCGGCACAGGTGTACAATTCAATAAAGGAAATACTGCTGTATTACAAAATGGACAGAAAGGTGGACAGCAGCACCACCATTCTGCTGAAGCCCAATATGCTGTCCCGTTCTGCACCGGAAAAGGCGGTTACCACCCACCCGGTAATGGTGGAACAGCTGATAATCCTGCTGAAGGAAATGGGAGCAAAGCCGGAAAACATTACAGTGGCGGACTCCGGCGGCGGCCCGCAGAATCCTGCAATAGTTGCCGCCAGCTACAAAGCCTGCGGCTTTGCAGCTGTGGCCGCAAGGCGGGGCGTGCAGCTGTACACAAAGCCGGACAGCGTCACCGTAAAAACTGACGGTGTGATGGTAAAGGAATTTGAACTGATTGCCCCGGCGGTGAACAGCGATATTGTGATAAACCTGCCAAAATTCAAAACCCACGTTATGACGGGTATGTCCTGCCGGGTGAAAAACCTTTTCGGCTGTGTGCCGGGGCTGAAAAAGGCGGAATTCCACATGCGCTTCCCGGTGAAGGAAAATTTTGCAGAAATGATAGTGGACCTGGCACAGACGGTAAAACCCACCCTCGCAATAGTGGACGGCATCACCGCAATGGAAGGGGACGGCCCCGGCGGCGGTATGCCAAGGCAGCTGGGTCTTGTTATGGCAGGCACTGACTGCCACAGAATAGATCTTGCGGCCGCAAAAATCATAGGATTCAACCCCAATAACCCGCCAATTCTGGCCCGGGCCATAAAAAGAGGTCTGGTGGAAGAAAGGCTGACAGAGGATATGCTGGCAGGGGAGAAACAGCTGGCACAGACTGTGCCGGACTGGGTGCTGCCGGCCTCCTACAGTGTGGATTTCAGCCACAGAGTGCCCAGGGCACTGCGCTGGGCCACACCGACAGTGGAAAAACTATTGGCCCCGAAGCCGAAAATAATAAAATCAAAGTGCATCGGCTGCCGGCAGTGCCGGAATATATGCCCCCAGCACACCATAACCATTAAAAACAAAAAGGCAGTTATCAATATGAATAACTGCATACGCTGCTTCTGCTGCCACGAAATGTGCCCGGTAAAAGCAATAGATGTTAAACGCAATTTATTTTTCAATATATAAGAGGTGACTTATGGATAAGGTATCAGTTATTGCCCCTGCAAAAATCAATCTTTCCCTGGACGTTACAGGTGTGGATGAAAAGGGCTATCACCTGCTGGATATGATAATGCAGTCTGTTTCTGTTTTTGAAAGGCTTACCCTCACAAAGAAGGACAGCGGCATCACTCTGGCATCCAATGCCCGCTATATTCCTACAGACAGCAAAAACGTGGCTGTAAAAGCCGCAATGAAGTTTTTTGAATATGCAGGTATCGAAGGCGGCGTGGATATCTATATCAAGAAAACTGTACCTATCAAGGCCGGCATGGCCGGCGGCAGTGCTGACGCCGCCGGTGTGATTGTGGGCCTGAACAAACTGTATGAAACCGGCTACACAGTGGAACAGCTGTGCGAAATCGGCGCACAGGCCGGCAGTGACGTGCCGTTTATGATTGTGGGCGGCACAAAGCGTGTTCAGGGCGTGGGGGATATTATCCTGCCCTGTGCAGATATGCCAAAATGCCATCTGATAATCTGCATGCCTGCCAAGGGTGTGTCCACACCGGCCGCCTTTGCCGAATATGACAGACAGGGCATCAAGACAAAGGTGGAAACAGACAGACTGGTGGCCGCCATTGAAGCCAACGACCTGCCTGCTGTGGCAAAATACATAGCCAACGACCTGGAAAAGGCCGCCGGCAGCGAAGATACAGAGCCTATCAAAAAAATGCTGATTGAACAGGGTGCCCTGGGCAGTGTGATGACCGGCAGCGGCGCGGCTGTGTTCGGTATTTTTGATGACGAGGAAAAAGCCAGAAAGGCTTTCCAGTTTTTCAAAGGCAAGGTGAGAAGCGTATTTATGGCCAGACCTGTGGACTTCGGTGCCACAGTCACCCGGGACAGAGGCAGAAAATACAGCAGAAGATAATCTGCGGGGGAGGTGTGCTGTGTTTTACACCACAGAAGAAAAACGCAGGATAGTTGATGAATACAACAGAAAGCGCAGGAAAGTAAAAATACTCCGCCGGCGGATACTGCTTGTATTTGCCCTGTGCCTGCCATTTATTCCCATCCGCTCCAGATCAACAATCTTCACGATCGTCTCTTCCATCGACTGCACGTTGGGCGAGTCAGGTCGCGGCATATCGGACAGCGTAGCTGTCGCTTTGGTGGCTGACT
>JAFQAF010000319.1 GCA_017400025.1 Oscillospiraceae bacterium | reverse complement strand
CTTGTGATATAATATGTAATATAATATTTATTTTATCGGGATAAATTACTATGGAACTAAAAGTACAGGTAAAACAGGCCGGAAGGCGAGAAAATAAAATTGTTACAGCAAAGCTGCTGTTAAAGCAGACTCCCAAAACTGCAGGAGAGCTTATTGCCAGTGCCGTAAAAGCTGCTTACGCCGCACATTATGAAAAAGCCAGCGAAATTGAAGCGTTTGAAAACGGAGATTTAAGCCGGGTTATCATATATACTCAGGACGAGCTTGAACAGAAAGCTTCAGGCGGGAAAATAGATTTCGGTTTTCTTAAAAATGATAAAAAAGTAAGTGAAAAGGAAGCAGTTGAAACAGCACTGCAGGCTTTTGATGACGGTCTCGTAGCAGTTTTTGTTGACGGAACAAGATATGAAAATACTGATGATGCACTTGAACTTACAGGAGATGAAACAGTAACGTTTGTAAAACTCACCATGCTTACAGGACGTTTATGGTAAAGGAGGCAAAACCCAATGACCTATAACCAGACAACAAGAAATGAATTGTACAATAAATTTATCGAAAGCCACCAGCCGGGGGCTATGTTCAATGTGCTGTACGGCGCTGATGAAAAGGATATTTTTGGCGTTGTTACTACAATGCAGTACAACTACACCGCAAAGCAGAAAGAACTTTTTGAAAAGCTCAGAAAGTCCATTGATGGTTACCCACATACCCCTGCCAGGTTTTTTAAAACACATCACCCCAAAATTGTGGAAATCTGTGCCGGCAGCAAAGCGGAAACAGCATTGCTGTATAAGTATTTTGATAAGCTCAATCAGTTCCAGTATTCTACCGGCTATGGCAGAAGAACTGTCCGTACAGAAATATATATCAATCCTGTAGATAAGGTGAAAAATATCCTTTATGCGGCGTACCATCTCCAGCTGTACAATACAACGCTGGATAAATATCTGCTGAATGATATGAGTGAAGAACTGGTTGACTACAAGAATAACTATAAAATCAGGTGGTCAGGCCTGCAGGATATTATTGCCGCACATCTGGATAATGGGGACAAGGCAGTAAAAGATGCTCTTGTGCAGATTATTACAGGCGAGAACAATGTGGCCTTTATCACTACGGATATTATCAGAGGTATCTTTAAAAGTGATGACAAAGACCTGCACAGGCTGTTGGGTCAGCTGCTTGTTGCGGCACGACTGCAGGAGGGTGTCCGCCAGGCAATCTGTGAAAATATGGACTGCGGCACAATAGAAGCCTTCCGCACACTGTTTGAAGTAATTGAAGAAAACGATTTGCTGCGCTATTCTGCAGTGCGTCGTGCTGTTGCCACCTGGATTGGCATACTTGACCCCGACCACCTTGTACGTTCATCAAATAAAACCTTTAAACTTATGAAAGAGGTAGTATTTGATAAAAACAGGGCATATCAGCTGGTGGACAGCGATGATGCCATGAGCATACTGGTGGGCCTTTGGGGCATAGGTTTTTATGAAGTAGAAGATGCTGTAAAGGTGATGGAAAGAATTGTGGACAGTGGCACAATTCAGCAGAAACGTGTTGCCACCTACTACAACCAGGCTATAGAAGACAGAAAAACACAGCAGAAATTTGCCAATAAAATCATAGAGTCACCGGAACTTGATATAGAGCTGGCGGCAGGTATCCTTGATACATATATGCCTGACTGTGAAAGTGAAGCGTTGCTTGCTTCCGGCAGAAGAATAGGCTATGAAGATGAGCCACGCCCTGTCAATCTGAAACTATGGTTTGCAGACAGGGAAACCGCAAAAAAACATCTGAATATACTTATAAATCTGCTGAATTCCATGCAGCATAAAAAATATCAGTTCAGTCCATATGTGTTCCCGTGGTATTTTACAACAATTACCCGTGCCAATGTGCTTATAAGAATATGCGCCATAGCAAACGGACTTATGGACGATGACCTTATGGACAAGCTGGCGGAAATGATTTCCGAGCTTGACGGGCAGGGAAGCAGCAGAACAAGCGGTGTACGCCTGCTGTTTTCAAGAGGACTTACTCCAAGACGCCGTGAATTACTTATTGATACTCTCGGCGATAAAGAAACATATACAAGAAAAGAAGCTTTTAAAATTGCCAAAGATATGGAGTTCACCCCAGAAGAATACGACAGAATGTGTCTGCTGCTCCGTTTCAAGGCAACAGATCTGCGCCTGAACCTTATCAGTCTTATAAAACAGCAGGATGATAAAGGGTTGATGCGCTCTCTCAATATTCTGCTTAAGGATAAGAAAGAAGAGATGCGCCTTGCAGGTCTTGATATTCTTCGTGGGCTTATCAGCGATACCGATGAGGACGGACAGACGAGAAATGATACAGCTGAAAGCATAGCACTGGGCAAAAAGCTGGCAAAGGAAATATCCGAACCGACAGAACGCGAACAGATATTTATCAATGAGATTTTCAATGTTAATGAAGAACAGACAAAATCCGATGAGGATGAACTGTATACAGATGCGGATATTATTCCTTTGCCGCAGATTACCTGCAATAAAGAGGATTATCCTTTGCTGAAAATATCCGAAAGCCGTCTGGCAGATTTGTATACCAAACTGGACAACCTTATCGATAAATACAAGGATTATGAAATCAGAACTGCATACGGGGAAAAAGTATTGCTTGGCAATATGAATTTCCTGCCGCAGTTGAAATATACAGGCACACCGGAGGAAAAATATCCCCTTGTTTCTGTATGGAAAGAGTTT
>JAFQAF010000318.1 GCA_017400025.1 Oscillospiraceae bacterium | reverse complement strand
TTTCAGGCTTTCAATCTGGCTGTCTGCAAAGCCCTGTGTGCTTTCCAGCCCTGCGCGTTGGCTTGCCAGCTCTGTAATCCGTCCTTCAGCGGCACGGATTTCCCTTGTGTTTTCATCTGCCTTTGCCAGCAGACTGTTGGAATAAAGGTATCTGTCCTCCAGATATTTTTCACTGCCCTCCAGCTTTGTGCTGATGGTGTTGAAGTCATCTGTGAAAATTTCCAGTCTGCGCTGCTGTGCGCGGATAAGTTCCTTTGATTTGTCCACAGTATCCAGCCAGAATGTAATTTCCAGCTCTCTTTTCCTGTCGGAAAGCATCAGGAATTCCCTTGCTTTTATGCTTTCCTTTTCCAGCGGTCCCACACGTTCTTCCAGCCCCATAAGTATGTCTGAAAGACGTGTTATGTTACCCTCTGCATTCTGCAGTTTTTTCTCCGCCTCGTTCTTTTTGTAACGGAATTTTGCTATACCGGAAGCCTCTTCGAATATTTCTCTTCTGCCTTCCGGCTTTGAGGTAACAATCTCATTTACCTTGCCCTGGCCCACTATGGAGTAGCCGTTTCTGCCAAGGCCGGTGTCCATAAACAGTTCCTGGATATCGCGCAGGCGCACCCTTGCACCGTTTATGTAATATTCACTGTCGCCGCCGCGGTAATACTTTCTCATCACCGCAACTTCATCGTTTTCCACGTCAAAAGCACGGTCGGCATTGTCCAGTATCAGGCTTACAGAGGCAAAACCCATAGGGCTGCGCTTCTGTGTGCCGCCAAAGATAATATCCTCCATTTTGCCGCTGCCGCGCAGCTGGCTGGAACGTGTTTCACCCAGCACCCAGCGTATGGCATCAGAGATATTGCTCTTGCCGGAGCCATTTGGCCCTACCACAGCGCTCATGCCTTTTTCAAATTCTATTCTGGTTTTTTCCGGAAAGGATTTAAAGCCGTGAAGCTCAATAGCTTTTAAATACACTGTTTTTCTCCTTCTGAAACTATTCTGTATCCGTCACCGGTCAGGGAGTCATCCTCCCTTACGGTCACTGTATACCCCAGCTGTGCCAGCGCTTTTATATTGGCTTTTTTCTGGCCCACAGCCTGGGAGCGTTTTCTTCTGTTCACATAAATGGCATAGCTGCCCTTTTCCATTTTTTCCAGGTCCTCTGTGAACGACTCAAGGAAAAGTCTGCTTGCCACCAGTTCCTTTATGGCAGGGTGATACGGGCCCGCCACAAGACTTTCTTCAAGACCGGTGTCTGCATGGAGACCCAGCTTGATAATCCTGATATTCGCCCTGTTGAACATCTTTACCAAAACTGCACAGATTTCCACCGCCTGTTCCACAGTCAGCGGTGTGTACATACCTTTTTGGTAAAGACTTTCAAGCAAAGTGTCCTTCAGGGTAAGGGTAGGATAAATGCGCACTGTGTCCGGTTTTATGGCTATAAACTGTTCTGCTGTATCAACGGAAGCCGCCATATAATCCTCCTGGCCGTAAAGGCCCGGCATCATCTGCAGCCCCAGGGAAAAGCCGTAGCTTTTTATCAGCCGTGATGCATCATACACCGCCTGCACACTGTGGCCGCGCAGGTTTTTGCGCAGCACATCGTCCTGCATGCTCTGTGCCCCCAGCTCAATGGCTGTAACGCCGTAAACCTTCAGTATATCCAGTATTTCCGGTGTGATGGCATCCGGTCGGGTAGATACCCTTATGCCTGCCGCCCTGCCCCGTTTTACAAAAGGGTGGGCCGCTGTCAGCAGTGCCAGCATATAGCCGCGGTCAATGGCAGTGAAGCTGCCGCCGAAAAACGCTATTTCGTAATACCGGCCTTTTTCTGCATCCCGTGGCAGAAATTCTTCACACAGTGCTGTCACATAGTCCGGAGAAGGCGGGTTCTGTGTGCCGCTGATTTTCTTCTGGTCACAGAAACTACACTGGTTGGGGCAGCCTTCATGGGGCACAAATATTGATAAATTCTTATGTTTTTCCATACCTTCTCCTTTCTCTTACTCTTTTAAAATCAACTGTAAATCCGCTGTCTGTATCCCCGGTCTGTATCCGGGTGGAGGACAGCGCTGATTTTTTCCGGAATGGTAAAAATCAGTTTTTGAAACCCATCAGTGCCAGGGCTTCCTTTGCAGCTGCCTGTTCAGCCTGCTTTTTGCTTTTACCTGTACCCCTGCCGATAATGTTGCTGTTCAGGTGCACCTCCACACTGAAGCTCTTGTCGTGGTCCGGGCCGCTTTCGCCTGTCACCACATAGCTCAGTCTTTCGCCGGGGTTTTTCTGAATAATTTCCTGCAGCAGAGTTTTGTAGTCCTGCAGCGAAAGGTGTGCAGCATCCACAAAGCGCAGCACAAATCTTTTTGCGTTGTTCATTCCGCCGTCCAGGAAAATAGCCCCTGTAACAGCCTCAAAGGCATCTGCCAGAATAGATGGTCTGTGTCTGCCGCCGGAAAGCTCTTCCCCTTTGCCCAGCAGCATATAGTCGCCCAGACCTATTTCCGCAGCATAGCCTGCCAGCGCATCCTCGCACACCAGTGCCGCACGCTGTTTGCTCATTCTGCCCTCCGGCATATCCGGGTTTTCGCAGAACAGCTTTTCGCTGGTAATCAGCTGGAGGACAGCATCCCCCAGAAATTCCAGTCTTTCGTTGTATGTGTTTCCGCTTCGGTTTTCATTTGCATAGGAAGAATGGGTCACCGCTGTTTTCAGCAGGTTCTTGTCCCTGAAATGATAGCCGATGCTTTTTTCCAGCTGTTTCATTATTCTTCCTCCACGCTGGCCAGCTTGTCCCTGATGATACCCGGCACGTCAAATTCTGCGCACAGCTTTGCCTGGCGGATAGCGTTTTTGAATGCCAGTGCATCAGATGCGCCGTGGGCCTTGATAACAGCCTTGTTTACGCCCATGATAACACCGCCGCCATAATATCTGTAGTCCATTTTTCTCTTGAATGCCTTCAGCTGGTCTTTCAGAAGGACAGCGGCAATCTTTGTTTTCAGATTTGTCATAAACATATCCTTCATCATTTTGTTCATAAAGCTTGCACAGCCTTCAACGGATTTCAGAGCGATGTTGCCGGAGAAACCGTCTGCCACCAGCACGTCCACGTGGTCGTTGAGAACTTCACGGCCTTCGATGTTGCCCACAAAGTTGATGTGCGGGTTTTTCACCATAAGTGCGTGTGCTTCCCTGTGTGTTTCAGGGCCTTTTGTTTCTTCAGCGCCGTTGTTCAGCAGGCCTACCCTTGCAGGTGTTCTGTTCATAACCTTTTCCATGTAAACAGAGCCCATAACGCCGAACTGTTCCAGCATTTCCGGTCTTACATCGTTGTTTGCGCCGCTGTCAATCAGCATAAAGCCTTCCGGATGTTTGCCCGGTACAACTGCACCCAGTGTAGGGCGTTTGCAGCCTTTCAGTCTCTTTACGATGAATGTGGCGCCCATCAGCAGGCCGCCTGTGCTGCCTGCAGAAACCAGCGCGTCACCTTCCCCGGCTGTCAGTGCTTTCAGTGCGATGTGCATGGATGTATCTGTTCTCTTTTTCACAATTGCCATAGGGTCTTCGTGAATGTCAAAAACATCGTCTGCCTGTCTGAATTCAATGCCTGTTGTATCTATATTGTTTTCCTTGCAGCAGGCTTCCATTTTTGCAATGTCGCCCACAGCCAGGATTTCCACACCCAGTTCCTTCACAGCATCTGCTGCGCCCAGAAGCGGCTGAAGCGGTGCGTGGTCGCCGCCGAATACGTCAAGAATTATTTTCATGATATTTCTCCTTTCACACAGAAATATGTAAATTAGTAATTGATTTCAAAAGGTAATTTTTTGCCGCATTTAGGGCAATATTCAAAGTCGTGTGCCACCTTTACACCGCAGTAGGGGCAGTAGATATTGCCCTCTGAATCGGTGTACTGATAGATATCACCCAGCTGGCCGGAAAAAACAGGTTCCTCCTGCCGGCTGCTGTATCCTTTTTCCCATGGGTCGGCACGGCGGCCGTAATCTGTTTCTGTATACAGGTCACCGCTGTAAAACATCTCCTGCTGCTTTCTGATTCTGTACTCCTTCACGCTTTTTATAAAAGCGGAGCCGGTTGTGTACAGGCCGAAAGCACCGAACAGCGGGAATATAAAAGGTGCCCCTGCGCTGACCGCAGTATAGGTCCAGAATATGATGAAAATCACACCCATTGCAGAGCCTATCACAGCCTGCATACTGCCCGGAGGTGCAGTGTTTTTATTGTTGCTCATATCAGTGCCTCCGTTACAGTTCTATCTGCTGAATGGCTGCCTTGCCTCTTACGGAAAGGGCCATATATCTTTCTCTCTTGTCGCGGATGTGGTTTTCCAGTGGCGGCAGGATACCCATATTTGCACCCATCGGCTGGAAATCCTTGTTAGGTGTTGTGATATAGTTCAGCAGTGCGCCGCTGATGGTTGTCAGCCGCGGAATTTCCGGCTGCTTTTCATTCAGCCTGCACCATACAAAGTAGCCTGCCAGCAGGCCGCACATACTGCTTTCTGTGTAGCCTTCCATACCGGTAATCTGGCCTGCAAAGTATACATTGGGGTATTCTTTCAGATTAAGTGTCTGTGAAAGCACAGCCGGTGAATTGATAAAGCTGTTTCTGTGCATAACGCCATAGCGTGCAAACACAGCATTCTCCAGCCCCGGAATCATACCGAAAACCCTTTTCTGTTCGCCGAATTTAAGGTTTGTCTGGAAGCCCACCAGGTTGTACATTGTCTTTTCCCGGTTTTCACATCTCAGCTGAACATTTGCCCAGGGGCGGTGGCCTGTTCTCGGGTCACGGAGGCCCACCGGGCGCATTGGTCCGTAGCGCAGTGTTTCTGCGCCGCGGCCTGCCATAACCTCCACAGGCATACAGCCTTCGTAAACTGTCAGGTCTTCCTCAAAGTTTTTCAGCGGTGCTCTTTCGGCACTTACCAGCGCCTCATAGAAAGCCTCATATTCCTCTTTGTTGAAGGGGCAGTTCAGATAGTCATCATCACCCTTGCCGTAACGGCTGGCGGCAAAAACCTTGTCCATATCGATGCTGTCTGCCATAACTATAGGGGCGGCGGCATCATAGAAAGACATACCCTGGCCGCACATATCCTTGATTTTTTCATACAGTGCACCCTCTGTCAGAGGACCTGTGGCGATAATTGTCAGCTCATCTGTGTCAATATCTGTGATTTCTTCATAACAAATTGTAATATTTGGGTGGTTTTTAACTTTCTGTGTAACAAGCTGACTGAAAATGTCTCTGTCCACAGCCAGTGCACCGCCTGCAGGCACTGCGCTTTTTTCTGCGCTTTCCAGCACGATAGAGCCAAAGTGGCGCATTTCATTTTTCAGCATGCCCTGGCAGGAATCCTCCCTCATGCTTTTCAGGCTGTTGGAGCACACCAGCTCTGCAAAGTTTTCGCTTTTGTGTGCCGGGGAAAATTTCACCGGTTTCTGTTCATAAAGTGTAACCTGCACACCTCTCTGTGCCAGGAAATATGCAGCCTCACAGCCTGCAAGGCCTGCACCTATAACTTTTACTTTCTTTTCCATAAATTTATTTATCACTTGTCCGTGTAGTATCTGTTTTCTTTTTTCTGCCTCTTGTGGCCGGCCGCGGTGTGCCGGCATTCGGGCAGCCTTCTTTTATGCAGTGCGGCTGTGCGCCTTTTGCAGCTTTCTTGAACATTGTGCTGCCGCACACTTCGCACTGTTTGTCTGTAGGTTCCTCCCAGGACATAAAGCCGCATTCTGTGCCGTTTTCACAGGCATAGAACACCCTGCCTCTCTTGGAGGAAAGTGTCAGAATCCTGCCGCCGCATTTAGGGCAGGTGCCCTTTGCATACTTCACAATCTTCTTTGTGTTCTTGCATTCCGGGAAGCCGCTGCAGGCCATAAACTTGCCGAAACGGCCGTTTTTGATAACCATAGGCTTGCCGCAGATTTCGCAGATTTCATCTGTCATTTCGTCCGGCACCTTGATTTTCTGGCCGTTCATTTCCTTTTCGGCCTTTTCAAGGTCAGCCTGGAAAATATCGTAGAATTCCTGGATAACCTCTGTCCACTGTGCCTCGCCCTCTTCGATTTTGTCCAGGCTGTTTTCCATGCCTGCTGTGAATTTTACGTTCACAATATCGCTGAACTGGCCTGCCAGCACATCGTTTACAGTTATGCCCAGTGCTGTAGGGAACAGCTTTTTGGCATTTCTTTCCACATAGCCTCTTTCAATGATTGTGTGGATGATAGGTGCATAGGTGGATGGGCGGCCGATGCCGTTTTCTTCCAGTGCCTTGATAAGTGTTGCTTCTGTGTATTCTGAAGGCGGCTGTGTAAACTTCTGTTCAGCATCGATTTCACGCAGCTTCAGTTTTGTGGTTTCCTCCAGCGGCGGCAGTGCAGTTTCCTTTTCTTTCTTTTCGTCTGTCTGTTCTTCATAAAGGGCTGTAAAGCCGTCAAACAGCACAGTGTAGCCTGTGGCCTTGTACAGGTGGTTTGCAGCTGTGATATCCACGCTTACTGTTTCCTGCACGCTGTCAGCCATCTGGCTGGCCATAAATCTTTCCCATATCAACTTATACAGCTTTGCAACATCCCCTGAAAGTGAATTGTATGCCACCTGCGGTGTGATGTTCACATTTGTAGGGCGGATTGCTTCGTGGGCATCCTGGCTGTTTGTCTTTGTCTTGTAGTTTCTGCGGAAATGAGGCACATATTTTTCGCCGTATTTTTCGCTGATATAGCCTTTTGCCGCAAAATATGCTTCGTCAGAAATGCGCAGGGAGTCTGTTCTCATATAAGTGATAAGACCCAGTGTGCCGAAGCCCTGTACCTCCACACCTTCATACAGTGTCTGGGCAGCGCGCATGGTTCTCAGGGCTGTAAAGCCCAGGCGGCGGCTGGCCTCCTGCTGCAGTGAGGAAGTGGTGAAAGGCGGCGCAGGAAAACGTCTTCTTTCGCCCTTTGTGATTCTGCCTATTTCAAATTTTGCCCCTTCGCTTTCAGCCTTGATGGCCAGTGCCTGTGCTTCGTTTTCCACAGTCACCTTTCTGCCGTCTGTGCCCCAGTATCTGGCTTTGAATTTCTTGGCAGAGCCTGCCGGAGAAAGGTTGGCATCAATATTCCAGTATTCCTGGGGAATAAAGCTTTCAATCTCCCTGTGTCTGTCCACAATCAGCTTTACAGCCACGGACTGTACACGGCCAGCGGACAGACCGCCCTTTACCTTTTTCCACAGGAACGGGGACAGTTTATAGCCCACAATTCTGTCCAGCACACGGC
>JAFQAF010000317.1 GCA_017400025.1 Oscillospiraceae bacterium | reverse complement strand
TTTCCCATGGATGCCAGTCCGGCAGGTACTGGCCAACGTGGTAGATATATGTAACAGGTTTGTCAAAGTTTTTCACTTCGTTCATAATGAAGTTGATTTCGCCGCGGTACAGCATTGTGCTGGAAAGGAAAAGCACAGTGTCATTTGCTTTTGCCAGGGCCATCAGTTCTTCATAGCCGTCCTTTACAAGGTTCAGCTCTGTGAAGGTGTTGATTTTATTTTCCAGCAGTTCTTTGATAATAACATAGTGGGACAGCGGTGCTGTGCACACAAATGCAACGTCTGGTTTTTCTGCTGCTGCTTCTGCTATGGAGGAATATGTTCTGTGGCCCATTTCCTCTACCTGTGCTCGGCGTTCAGCTGTCATATCAACGCCGATGATTTCTACTGTAGGGTCAATGCCTTTCAGCAGGCGGATACGTCTTTTGCCCATTGAGCCAAGGCCTACTATAAGTGCTTTCATAGTTTATTCTCCTTTTAAATCATAAAAAGTTTTGATTGTATTGTGTTCTGAATATACATATTCAGTGATAATGCGTACTATTTCTTCGCTGGCGATACAGCCGGCGTAATATGGGTTTGTCACATTTCTGCAGATTTGTCTGTGTTCTTCCGACAGTGCCCTGCGGATGCCCGCCAGAATGGAGTCTGTTTCGCCGGTGGTCTGCACAACGTTTTCTGCAATAAAGCGGCCTTTCTGCCTGTCCCCTATATTCACTGTAGGTGTGCCGAAGGCCGGTGTTTCCACCACGCCGGAGGAGGAGTTGCCCAGCACAAGGGAAGTGTATTTCATTGCGGAAAGGTAGCGTTTCAGCCCAAGGGAGAAAAATGCCTTTGCGCGGTGGGAGTTCTTTTCACAGTACCGGTCCACCATTGCGTTCAGCTCGTCGCCGCCGGCGTCTGCGTTGGATTTGGTGAAAATCAGATTGAGATTTTCGGTTTCATCCAGGGCGGCAAGCATTTTTGCCATTTCGTCAGCAGGGTTTGTGCCTTTCTGTGTTTCCGGGTGGTAGGTAATCAGTGCAAAAGGCACCAGATTTCTGAAATCAAGGCTTTCTTCCAGTTCTTCCAGAGACAGCAGCGGCACATTGTGTATATTCTCGTTGCCAAGGCCGCCCACATTGTGTACTGTGGCAGGGTTTTCACCCAGCTGGATAACACGCTGTGTGCTGTCCGGGCAGGAGGGGAAATGAAGATTTGCCATTTTTGTCATACAGTGGCGGTAGAAATCGTCCTTTGCGCCTACTGTCACGTCACCGCCGCTGATATGGGCCAGAGGCACGGAAAGTGTGGCGGCGGCTGTGGCCACGGCAAACATTTCGTACCTGTCGCCCAGCATCACCAGCATATCCGGTCTGTCTTCTGTCAGCAGCTGACTGAAAGCCTGTATGGTATAGGCTATGGTCTGTGCGGTTTCATATTCACCGAAGCCGAATTTCATAATATCCACACGGTGGGCTATAGGGAAGCCGTCGTTTTCAATCTCGGACACTGTGCGGCCGTATTTTTCCAGCAGGTGTGTGCCGGTGGCCACAAGGCAGAGAGACAGCTTTTCGCTTTCGTGTATTCTTTTTATCACCGGGCGCAGCAGGCCATAGTCTGCACGTGTAGAGGTGACAACCATTATTTTTTTCATATTGTTTAAATCCTTTGATATGGATTGATTTATATATAGGGTGCCCGGAATGGCATCCATGGGCGGTTTTGCCGCAGATTACAGTTCGATAAGTTCATCCAGGGAGAAATCACGTTTTGCAACCTGACCCAGAACTTCGTACCAGCGCATAGGGCTGATGCCGTTGCCGGGGCGTTTTACTGTGATGTTTTCTTCTGTGAAAACTTCGCCTGCTTTTACAGGCACTTTTGCAACGATGGATTTTCTTGCGATATCCTTGTTTTTTGCTTCGGATTCTGTAACTTTTTTCACGCCGTCGCCCAGGGCGATTTCTGTTTTGCGGATGGATTCAACAAGAGCCACCAGTTCTTCCGGTGCCATGGATGCCTGATGGTCAGGGCCTTCCATAGTTTTGTCCAGTGTGAAGTGTTTTTCAATAACTGTGGCGCCCAGGGAAACTGCAGCCAGAGGTGCTTCCAGACCGAGAGTGTGGTCAGAGAAGCCGACAGCTGTGCCAAAATTGTTTTTGATGTCCAGCATAGCCTTTACGTTTGCATCTTTCAGCGGTGTAGGATATTCTGTGTTGCAGTGGAGAATTGTGATTTCCCCTGCACCGTTCTTTTCCAGAATTTCAAGAGCGTCTTTGATTTCAGAAATTTCGCACATGCCTGTGGACATAATAACCGGTTTGCCCAGTTTTGCCACTTTTTCAAGGTAAGGCAGGTTTGTCACTTCGCCTGATGGGATTTTCCACACCGGCATATCCAGTTCTGCCAGGAAATCGATGGAGTCCATATCAAAAGGTGTGGACAGGTACATAATGCCGATGGAATCGCAGTATTCTTTCAGCTGGCGGTGTTCTTCAAAGCCGAAATGAAGTTTGCGCACCATTTCCAGCTGGCTTTCTGCTTCACCTGTGGTGTCTTTCTGATATTCTGCTTTTGGTGCAAAGCGGCTGATAACCAGTTCCGGCACGGCTGTCTGATATTTTACGATATCTGCGCCTGCTGCCTTTGCAACATCGGCCATCTTTTTTGCAAGTTCAAAAGAGCCGTTATGGTTAACGCCTGCTTCTGCTATAATTAAAACTGACATAAGATTTCTCCTTGTTTAGTGTATTTACATAGTTAATTATATTTTATCACATTTTATATGTAATATAAAGACAAATTGTAAATTTATTTGATAAAAAAATATTTATTTCATTCATATTTTCCCTGTGTTCCCAGCCCTTCTCCCTTGCCTGCAGGGCACAGCAACGGACGAAAAGACAGCAAAAAACCGGCCTGTGAAAAATCACAGGTCGGTATATTTTTGTATTTATTTGTTTTCCAGTCTGCGGCGCATATTTTCCAGTTCTTCCAGCTGGCCCATATCCATCCAGCTGTCTTCGCTGACAGGATATACGCCCACTTTGAAGCCTTTGGCACGGTATTTTTCCATAATATCCGGGAAGCCGATAACAGTGTTTTCTTCCAGTTCTTCAATGATTCTGTTGTCCACCAGATACATACCGGTGTTTGTAAGAAAATTGAAGGTTGGTTTTTCTGTAACGGATTCGATTTCGCCGCTGTCGTTGAGATTGAAAACGCCGTAAGGGATAGTAACGTGTTTCAGCGCGCACACCACGGTGATAAGGTTGCCGTTCTTTTTATGGAATTTGTAGATATCGTTGTAGTCTGCCTCAATAAGCACATCGCA
>JAFQAF010000316.1 GCA_017400025.1 Oscillospiraceae bacterium | reverse complement strand
GGCAGAGATGTAGTTTGTCCTGTCTTCGATGATTGCTTCAACTTCGCTCTGTGCATAGCGGCGTGTTGTGAAGTTGAACTGGTTTGTTTTGTTGATCAGCTGTGTGATTCTTTCACAGTGTGCTGTGGAGAATGCACCGATTTCACCTGTCATATTCAGGCTCAGCAGGTAATCTGTATAGTCTGTGAAGCTGCTTTCTGCTGCGGCACGCTGTGCATTCTGTTTGTACATTTCGTTTCTCTTTGCATCATCCTTTGTGAAAGATGTGATTTCAAAGAAACCTGCGCGGTCAATTGCCTTGATGTAATCTTCAGGGGATTTAACTTCCGGAACAGTTACTGAAGGAAGGGACTGACGTACAATTTCTCTTTCGGCAGGGTTGTCATCAATGAATACAAGACTGTCTTCACCGATGTTGATTTCTTTTGCAATGTTTGCAATGTTGATTGATTTTGGTTCCCAGTTTGCTTTGAAGCAGATGAAGTCATCCACAGAAAGCGGTGCTTCTTTTCTGTCTGTAAAGCCCTGCTTTGCAATTTTTTCTTCATTTTTGGAACATACATTCAGCATGATGCCCAGGCCTGTCAGCTTTTTCAGATAGCTCTGGAATTCTGTATAGCTCATACCGGCCGGCTGTTCGTTGCCGATGGCAATGCCTTCCACGCCGTCATCACCGATGATACCGCCCCACAGAGTATTGTCAAGGTCAAGCACAACGCTCTTTTTGTTTTTGCCCAGGGCAGATTTGATGATTTTTGCAATTGAAAATGCAAGGTCCGGAATTCTGTCTACAGACAGTGCATATTTGTACAGATACCAGTTTTCCAGGTTGTGCCAGTTGTCAAGACCAACCAGGGAAGAGAGGTAGTTTATATCATTGAGGTATACATTGTCCTTGCCAGCAATGTAATCTGCAATCATCATGTTCAGCTTTGTTGTAAAGTTTACAACGCCCTGTGCTGCCACTGCATCCTTGTTGCCGTACATACGGTAGAAAGGCATTTCGTAGTTGTTCACAATAACAACAGCACCGTAGGAAAGTGCTTTTTCTACAACAGCTTTGTATTTTGCAAACTCTTTTTCCAGTTTTGCAGCAACATCATCAGCTGAGTCCTGTGGAACAGGCAGATTTTCAATGTTTTTGTTTGATGTGTGGATGTAGATAAAATCCGGTGCAAAGCCCTGCAGGCTGCCGTCATCAAACATCAGTTCTTCATAGTAGCGGTTATAGCCACCGATTCTGAATTCAGGTTTGATACCGTAGTTCAGCAGGAACAGCTCCAGTATTTTTTCTATTTCACCTATAGTAGAACCGCTCATTACAGCGATTTTTTTCTCAATAAAATTTTCTTTCTTTAAAAGTTCTTTTTTAATGCTTCTTTTTTTCTGAAGTATGTAAGCATTATCAAATGGATAATCCAGAACAGACATAATTTTATACACTCCTTTACATAATCCATATTCCATATAAGTATACCATACATTTGCCATATCGGCAATATTTTGACAATGTCCAAACTGTAAATTATTTATTAAAAAAGTTTATATTTTTTATGTAATAAAACAATCACAGCTGAATATATACAGTTAATTTGTGACTGTTTTGTTATTATTTTATGGTTGAAATTTAACGGCGAAAAAAGTATAATAGTTTTTATAAGCATTACAGTGAGAAAGTATGTTCTGCTATAATCCGAAATTTTCAAGGGTTTTCATCAGGGTGTAATCATCATCCACTGCAATCCCTTTGCGCAGAAGCTCTATGTCATTTTCCGGCAGCAGGTGTACATACACCTCATAAACTGCCAGGGGCTCTGCTTCTTCGGGGAGAAATACAGCAATTTTTCCACCGTGCTCCCTGACAATATATGAAATTTCATGCGGAGTATCTATAGGCTTTTCCGGAACAGTTTTCATCTGATAAATGCTTACCGCAATTAAAGCTGTACAGAATATTGTACAGAAAAGTAAAAAGACTTTTTTCATAAAATCACCTCACTTATGGGATAGTGTTGCTGATTTGTGAAGAAATAATACATCAGTTCTATTTTTATTATGAATAAGGAGGGATTGTTATCAGTAATCAGGATAAATCCTCTGCAAAAAGCCCTAAAAAGCCACGCAGCTTTTCAAAAAAGCCTGCGACAGAAAAGCAGAAAAAAGAAGGAAAAGGTTTTGACTGGAAAAAGCTTGGTGTGATTTTCGGTTACCTGTGCTGCCTGGGCGTTATGGTGGCAAGTATTGCTGCTGTTGCAATGTCACTGTACCTTGTAAAGGTTACAGAAGGTGATGAAGAATTTCTCAACCTTCACAACAGAAAACTCAGCTTTACCAGTGTAATCTATTATCAGGACCGCGAAACAGGTGAATACAAGGAATACCAGAGACTGGATGGTACAGAAAACCGTATATGGGTAAACCTTGATGACATTCCGAAGCATGTACAGGATGCCTATATTGCAGTTGAAGACAAGGATTTTTACTCCCATCACGGTGTAAACATCACAAGAACAATCGCTGCTATGATAAACGAATATACACCTATCAAGCTGTTCTCCAGCAAGACAGGTGCTTCCACAATCACACAGCAGCTGGTAAAAAACCTTACAATGGACAACTCCGGCAGTGGCCTGCGGGGTGCACTTCGTAAGGTGAGGGAAATTTTCCGTGCCTTTGTACTGGAAAAACAGTATACAAAAGAAGAAATTCTTGAAGCATATCTGAATACTCTCCGTCTTTCAAACGACTGGGCAGGTGTTCAGGCCGGTGCGAACAACTATTTCGGCAAAGATGTAAGCCAGCTTTCAATTGCTGAAGCTGCACTGCTTGCAGGTATTACCAAGAATCCGTCGGCGTATAATCCATATACAAACATGGAAAACAGCCTGGAGCGCCGCAACGATATCCTTTATTTCATGCACGAACAGGGCAGAATTTCCACAGAGGAATATGAAGCCGGTCTTGCAGAAGAAGTAGTGCTGGATAAAAGTATTGTTTCCCGTTCATCCGTAAACAGCTATTTTACAGATATGGTTATTGACCAGGTTATCGAAGACCTGATGGAACAGTATGGCAAAACAAAGGCCGAGGCTACAGAAATGATTTACAACGAAGGCCTGCGTATTTATTCCACAGTTGACCCTGTTGTACAGACAGCTATGGAAGAAGCTATGCTCAATGATGACGAACTGTTCCCATGGCTGAAGAAAAACACAAAGCTCCCGGACGGTACCACACTTGAACAGACCTCACAGGCTGCAATGGTTTCTGTTGACTACGAAGGCAGAGTTGTTGGCTGTGTTGGCGGCCTGGGTGAAAAGACACAGGACCGTATTCTCAACCGTTCACTTGAACCGCGTCAGACAGGTTCCACAATGAAACCTATCG
>JAFQAF010000315.1 GCA_017400025.1 Oscillospiraceae bacterium | reverse complement strand
GTACTTGCCATAGTCCATGATGCGGCAAACCGGTGGGTTTGCTGTAGGGGCAATTTTTACAAGGTCAAGGTTTGCATCTTCTGCCATTATCAGTGCCTGGGCACCGGACATAACGCCCATCTGGCTGCCGTCTGCTGCAATAACTCTGACTTCCTTGTCTCTGATTTCTTCATTGATTTCAAGTTCTTTTTTTGTACTAATGATAAAGCACCTCCAGTTATAAATATAAGCAAATGAAAAAGCACGAACATACAAGCCCGTGCCAAATAAACATAGTAAAACGCAGGTTTCCCCTGCTTATACTTTGAATATTGACCCGCCCGCTGATGCGCAGGAACAAGGTGAGCTGTATAGTTGCTACTTTATTGCTTTAAAGATTATAGCACAGCAAAAGCCGTATGTCAACAGATTTTTCCTTTATTTTCAAAGGATTTCCGGCTTTTTCTGTCTTTTGTCATAATACCACAAAACCTCTCTGAAAGCAATTATATTTTTGGTGATTAATATG
The DNA here is from genome assembly GCA_017400025.1 of Oscillospiraceae bacterium. The sequence continues at coordinate 2,869 of JAFQAF010000315.1, read as the reverse complement.
GAAATTATTGCTAAAAATATCTCCATAGCTTGCAAAAAGGAGACAGAAAAATGAAAAAAACAGAATGGTCCGTGCTGCTGGGGCTTGTGCTTGCAATGGTGCTGACAGCCCTGACAGACACAAACCACCGCGCCCGGGCAATACGTGCAGATACACTGCGCCTGCATGTGATAGCAAACAGTGACAGCCCCCGGGACACAGAGATAAAACTGGCAGTAAAGGACAGGATAGCCGCCCTCTGCGGCGAACTGCTGTGCAGGGCAGAAAACAGCCGGCAGGCCGCCCGGATTGCAGCAGAAAACACAGAATACCTGCAGCAGGCCGCAGACAGCCTGCTGGGGCAGTACGGGGCAGGCTACACCGCCCGCTGTACCGTGGAGGATTTTTACTTTGATACAACCGCATACGAAGATTTCACCCTGCCTGCCGGCAGCTACACCGCCCTTACCGTCCGCCTGGGCAGGGCCGAAGGCACAAACTGGTGGTGTGTGGCCTACCCTGCCCTGTGCATTTCCCCACGGGCAGAATATGAGGATGACGCCAGCAACACCTTTATAGAAACAGACTCTTTCCGCCTTAAATTCAAAGTGGTGGAGCTTACACAGCAGCTGAAAAGGCTGCTTGATTCCACCGCCCCAGCCTATACCCACATAGGAGAACCCGGCGGGGACTGACTGTTTTTAAACATTTTATTAACTTTGTGTTAAATCTTTCCATTGCCATTGACATATCCGGTCTACAATGATAGACTAAAGTTAGTCTACAAAGATAGACCAAAGGAGGCATTGAGATATATGAAAGATTTCCGACTGGCAGAAAGCGAATTCCGCTTTATGAAAATTGTCTGGGAAAACCGGCCTCTTGCCAGCGCACAGCTTGTAAAGCTGTGTGCTGACAGGCTGGGCTGGAAAAAATCCACCACCTACACCGTGCTGAAAAGGCTGGCAGATAAGGAAATGGTAAAAAATGAGAATTCCGTCATCACCGCCCTTGTCAGCGAAAAAGAGGTGCAGGCCTACGAATCTGCCGCTGTGGTGGACCGCAGTTTCGGCGGCAATCTGCCGGATTTTGTTGCCGCATTTATGGGCGGCAGAAAACTGAACAAAAAGGATGCAGACCGCCTGAGGCAGATGATAGAAGAATTTGAGGAGGACTGACTATGAGAACAGCCCTTGTTTATGATATTATCTCCCTTTCCGCCAACTCACTGGTGGTTATCCCCATAGTGCTGGCGGTGCGTTTCCTGCTGAAAAAACGGCCGAAGGGCTATTCCTATGCACTGTGGTCCGTGGTGTTTTTCTCCCTTGTTTTCAATGCAAGAATCACCCTGCCCCACAGCAGCGAAATCCCCACTCCGGTGGCGGATGCACAGTACCGGATACAGCAGCAGTACACCCGGGCCACCTTCACAGCGGCAGACGTCCCTCTTCCGGAAAATACTGCACCTGAAGCAGATATCACCCTGCCACCCCGGCAGGACACTTCTCCACAGCCGGGCACAGTACAGCCTGCCGTAAAAGAAGAAAAACAGCTGTCCCTGGGGCGGCTGGCCGGCAGCTATATACTGTTTGTGCATAAAAGCTGGAGCCTGGTGGCACTTGTGCTGTTTTTATGGTTCTTATTTACCATACTGCGCACAAACGAAAATTTAACCACAGACCTGCACTACAAGGACAACATCTATCTTACAGAAAGCTTTGACACACCTTTTGTATTCGGCTTTGTACTCCCTAAAATCTACATACCTGCAGACCTGCGGTTAAAAGACCTTTCATACATTGTGGCCCACGAAAAGCACCACATAAAAAGAAAAGACTATATTATAAAGCCACTGGCACTGCTGATATGCATTGTCCACTGGTTCAACCCTCTGGTTTGGCTGTCTTACTGTCTGATGTGCAGGGATATGGAAATGTCCTGCGATGAAGCGGTAATAAGGCAATTTAACGGCGGCAAAAAAGAATATTCCACCCTGCTGCTGGATTTTGCCACCGGAAAAGGCCTGCAGACAGCGGTGATGTTCGGCGAAAGCCATTCCGAAAGCAGAATAAAAAATGTGCTTAAATACAGAAAACCGGCAAAAGCTGCCGCACTGGTTTTATCCATTGTTGTATTTTCCACAATAATTGTTCCTCTTGTCAAAACAGGCACGGCAGACGTAACCGAGGATTTTTACACCACTTTTGACAGAGTGGCCACCACAGAGGGCGTGCAGTACAAAAAACGTCAGTCAGTTTTTCAGCACAACAACGTGCTGTACACTGCAGACGGCCCTGCCACAGACAGCGGCTTTTACTTTTTCAACGAGGACACTCTGGGCAATGACCATCTTCTGCCATACGAAAAAATTGTGGGTGTCCGCATAGACGACCACCCCGACGGAGAATTTTTTGCCCTTGGCTATTTCGGCGAAAATGCCACCGGCCTTTCCCACTATCATTTTCTCAACGGGGAAAGCACCGGCAGCGGCTGGTCCTCCATCAGAAAAGAGTTTCACAGAATAAACAAAATGGTCAGCTATGACTTTCTGGGTGACGGCACTCTGTTCACCGCCTACTACACAGAAAAATACAGCGACAAAGACAAAGACTACAAAACCGATGCACTGAACATAAAAAGGCAGTATGTGCGCCCCTCCACGGCGCTGGAAAACCTGCAGAGAAAGCTGTCCTTTGTCAGCGATGATGATGCCATCACCACCACCGGCGTGACAGAATACTATTCCCTGCCGGTAAGCGAAGTGGGTGAATACGTCCGCGGTGTACGCTTTTTCAATGAAAATCTGGGCTTTATCGCCTACACCTTAAACCCTTACGAAGACCCCTATCCCCTGGCAAAAATCACAGTGGACGGCGGCAAAACCTGGCAG
>JAFQAF010000030.1 GCA_017400025.1 Oscillospiraceae bacterium | reverse complement strand
CTATGACGGTATACATCTCACCCCTACAGGCTATAAGGAATGGCTGGAATACCTTATCACCCATACAGTGTACGACAGCGACGCACCTTATGTGGCCGGCTCACCGTACTATGAAACACTGGAGTTTGAAACAGAAGAAGCGTAATGCTTTGTGCCGGTACTGCGGTCAGACTGAATATTGCACAAAACAGAAAAGCCGGGCATTGCGCCCGGCTTTTGATGATTGTGTTAATGGAAAAGTATAGGATACAGTGTTTTTATGGATAGGAGTTATTTCTGTTTCTTTTTCACCCCGGTGATGCAGCACATAAAGTATTTTTTATCATCAAGGAATTTTTCTATGCTGTCTCCCCAGCTGTCCGCCCTTTTTGAGTTGGAGTAGGTGTTGTACCCCACAAAGCCCCTGGCGGTGTGGTGCACAGCTACAAAGTGGGCACCCATGCGCAGTTTTTTCCTCCACCAGAAATACACTATCACAGCGTCGCTGTCCTTTGCTATGGCATCAAACCGGCTTTTTCTGTGGCTTACCTTTACGCTGAACCCCATTTTTCTGAAAAACAGTGCCGGTGAATATTTGAAAGTGCCCATATTGCCGTTTATCACGGGTATCTGCTTTTCAAAAAATTCTATCACCCTTTCAGCCTTGGGGCTGTAGCCCATCAGACGCAGGGCATTGTAAACAGCTACCCAGCCGCAGCCGGTGGCTGCAGAGGCACGCAGGCCGTAGCGCAGGCGGTCTTTTGGTATATCCTTCTGGCAGTAAATCATTTTGTCCATACAATCACCACTGTTTTTATCTTCTGATACAATTATAATACGGCCGGGGTTATTTTTCCACACTGCTGAAGCAAAATGTTGAATAAAAAAAGACGGCATCAGCCGTCTTTTGTCTTTATATGTTTTTTGCAGATTTAAAAACGGAAAAAGGAATAAATCTGATTATTCCCAGGTTTTAGGAATATGTTTGCCCGGCATCTTTACAGGTGCAGGATATTCCACGCCGTGAAGCTCCAGCACTACCTTTTCTATCACCTGCGGCTCCACAGGAGTGTCAACGATATAATCGTCATAGGCTGTGCGCACAGGTCTTGTTTTCACCTTTTCCAGGCGGTACAGTTCTTCCATACCCTCCAGCACCCTGCCGAAAACAGGATATATGCCCTTGTGTTCCGGGCAGTCTTTCAGCGGGAAGAAAGGTTCGCACCCTGCATTGCCCATATCGCCGTAGCCACCCATGCATACACAGCCCGGGTGGGAGTCCAGAGGCTCAATTTCCGGGTGCAGCTCGCTTTCGCGGGGAATCAGATATTTGCATTCATCACGGTTGAATGCTGTGTATGAAAAATCCACCCATTTGCCGGGAACAATACGCTGAATGGCGTGCCCGTCCAGACAGCCCTGCTTTGCACAGTGGATAAAGCTGTTTACTGTGTTCGGTGCTGCTTCAGGCAGCAGTTCCACCACTATTTTGCTTCCGTTTGCCATATAAAAAGTCGCAACAGGGTTCATAATAAACCTCCAGATTTTGTATTTAATTACAGTATAAACCTTTTTGCCGTCATTTTCAATGAAATAATATTTAATTTTTTATTAACTTATTGTATAATTTATATAAATTGATTGTTACGGAGGCACTTATGGAAAATAAAAAACGCTGTTTCTGGGTGAAGCTTTCCAACCCATTGTATGTAAAGTATCACGATGAAGAATGGGGCAGGGAATGCCACGATGAGCAGATTCTTTTTGAACAGTTTATTCTGGAAACCTTCCAGGCAGGTCTTTCCTGGGAAGGCATACTGAACAAAAGGGAAAATTTCCGCACCGCATATGACGGCTTTGATATTGACAGAATCTGTGCCTACGGGGAGGAAAAGATAAACAGCCTTATGGAAAATCCGGGCATTATCCGCAACCGCCGCAAAATAGAGGCCAGCATCACCAACACCCGCATATTCAGGCAGATACAGCAGGAATGGGGCAGTTTTGATGCTTATATCTGGCACTTTTCCGGCGGAAAGGTGGTTTATGAAACAGATAAGACCGCCAGCCCTCTTTCAGATGCGGTTTCTGCCGATATGAAAAAGAGAGGGATGAAGTTTGTGGGCTCCGTCACCATTTATTCCTATCTGCAGTCGGTGGGGATAATAAACTCCCATTCTCCGGGCTGCTTTCTGTATAGCGGTTGTAATGAAAAGTAAAAAGTAATATAATAAAAATATTAATTATATAAAGAGGTAAGATATGAACAAAAGCGATATTTTTTCCTACCTGGTGAACAATACCAGTGGATATTCCTTAAAACGGATGACAATTAATCTCACTGTAATTT
>JAFQAF010000314.1 GCA_017400025.1 Oscillospiraceae bacterium | reverse complement strand
ACACCGCCGGCGATACCGATGATGTGGTTTGTTTTTTCTGCAAAGAAAGGCACCAGCAGAGAAACCATCACAGGTGATGCCGTATGCAGTAGCATCTGCATGGAAAACTCCCCACAGTGAAGGGAAGCTGGTACAAGCCCATACTATAACGCCGCAGATAAGTATTATTCCGCGGTTTCTGCTGATCTTGTCCTGCATAGATTGCTCCTTTATATATAAAATATAATTTTAGTCAACGGATAAAATTACATATTGCCCTGCTATATATTTCAATTAGAAATTATACAGATTTTTATCTGTGAACACACCGCCTGTGCAGTATAAATTATACAAAGAAAAGGGCAGGTTTTTCCTGCCCTTGAAATATATGGTTTGAAATCATGCATTTTCTTCCAGCCACTGTGTTGCACACTGGCAGTAAATTGCCACGCCGGTAGGAAGCACATCTTCGTTTACAATCATACCTGCATTGTGCATTGAGCACAGGTGGCCTTCTTCCAGACTGCCTGCACCAAGGTTCAGCATAACTGACGGAATGATATTGGCCACTGCGGTAAAGTCCTCTGTGCCGCCGGCTGTAGGAACACATACCGGTGTGTAGCCCAGGCTTTCCACATATCTGTGGGCATCCCGTGCTGTCTGCGGGTCGCAGTAAAGGGGGGCCATACCGTAAACAAACTGCACATCTGCCCTGCCGCGGAATGTTGCGGCAATGCCTTCGCTGATTTCCTTGATTCTCTTTTTGAGGAAATCACGTTTTTCCTGGGTCTGTGCACGGACGGAAACTTCCAGTGTGGCAGAACCTGCTGTGGTGTTTACAGTGTCACCGCCGCTGATTTTGCCCACCAGAACAACAGAGTGTTCGTCCAGAGGGATTTCACGGGAGATGATTTCGTTCAGTGCCACAACGATATGGGCGGCAATATTGATGGCGTCCACGCCCATAAAGGATGCAGAACCGTGGGCCGCCTTACCGGTGACTTCAATTTTCACAGCGTCGCCGGAATAAAGTGCCGGGCCGGAAGAATAGGTCACTCTGCCCACTGTTGTACCCGGCTGGCCCACTGAAACGTGGGTGGCAAAGGCAACATCCGGTTTAGGATTTTCCAAAATGCCGTTTTCTATCATATCAACTGCACCTGCCAGCAGTTCTTCCGCAGGCTGGAACATCAGTTTTACAGTGCCTTTCAGATTTGCTTCGTTTTCCTTCAGCAGCTTTGCAGCGCCCAGCAGCATTGCAGCGTGGCAGTCGTGGCCGCAGCTGTGTGTGCCGTCACCGGTGGAAGCATAGGGCAGACCGGTGGTTTCCTTCATAGGCAGGGCGTCCATATCTGCACGCAGCAGCACGCATTTTTCCCCTTTGCCGATAATGGCACAGATGCCCGCTTTGCCCACAGGGTAATGTTCTATGCCCATTTTTGTCAGTTCTTCATCCACCAGTGCCACTGTCTTAGGCAGGTCAAAGCCCACCTCTGCCCAGGTGTGCAGCTGTCTTCTGATTTTCTGTACATATTCAAAATTTTCTTCTGCTTTTATACGGTAGTCCATAACCGTGCCTCCTGATAAATAAACGGATAAATATATATACATAATAATACTTTGTTAAATTTTTTGCAATATTTGCAGGCATAAAAAATGCACCCTTTGTGAAAAAGGGTGCAAAAGGGATTAATTATACTGTTCTTCTGCCATAAGCTGTTCAAGGCGGCGGAGAATCATAAGGAACCAGCCTTCTTCAGCTGCGATTTTCCACATGCCTTTTGCATATTTTTCCTGAACAACAATGCAGGTAAGCACTGCCATTGTCAGTTCATAGCTGGCCTGTTCCAGACCGTAAACCAGAACTTCCAGTTCAATTTCACCCATTGCTTCCAGGTTCATAACTTCCAGGTAGTGAGGAATCATAACATTTGCCACATATGTATCCTCAATAAAGCCCAGCAGCGGTGACCGGTACATCAGATGTTCCACCGGCATAGTGCCGTCTTCAGCCAGTTCTTCTGTCACAACGCGGCAGATGTTTTCCTTGTCCAGCTGTTCAAAATATGGGATATATGTCAGGATTTCTTCAATACCTGCTCTTTTTTCTTTTGGTACACTCATTTTTATCACTCCGTTAAAAATAATCACTGTGAATATATTACCACATATATCCTGCCAATTCAATAACGGCATTATTGAAAAAAACAGGCTGTATATGTATAATGAAATAAAAAACTTTGATGAGGTTTACATATGAAATTTATTTCCTGGAACGTAAATGGCCTGCGTGCCTGCATCGGCAAAGGCTTTATGGATTATTTCAACAGTATGGATGCAGATTTTTTCTGCCTGCAGGAAACAAAGCTGCAGCCGGACCAGATAGAACTGGACCTGCCGGGCTATGAGCAGTACTGGCACAGTGCAGAGAAAAAAGGCTATTCCGGCACTGCGCTTTTCACAAAGCATACCCCGCTGAAGGTTTCCTACGGTATGCCGGACTATGTGGACGATGAAGGCAGGCTTATCACTGCAGAATATGAAAAATTCTATCTGATTACATCCTACACCCCGAACAGCAAGGAAGAACTGGCCAGACTGGACTACAGAATGGATTTTGAGGACAAGCTGAGAAGCTATATGACCAGTCTTGGCAAAACCAAGCCGGTTATCCTCTGCGGTGACCTGAACGTGGCCCACACTGAAATTGACCTGAAAAACCCGAAAACCAACAGAAAGAACCCGGGCTTTTCTGACGAGGAAAGAGAAAAATTCACACAGCTGCTGGCCGCCGGCCACACAGATACTTTCCGCCATCTGAACCCTGGCCTGGAGGGCGCATACAGCTGGTGGAGCTACCGTTTCAAGGCAAGAGAAAAGAACGCAGGGTGGCGTATTGACTATTTTGTGGTGTCTGACAGTGTAAAAGACAAAATAACAAAGGCTGAAATCCACTCTGATATTTTCGGCAGTGACCACTGCCCTGTAATGCTGGAGCTGGATATATGAGCCTGTGCAATATATGCCCAAGAAACTGCAATGTGGACAGGACCACCGGCAAAGGCTTCTGCGGTATGGGTGAAACCGTGAAAATATCCCGTGCCGCACTGCATATGTGGGAAGAGCCCTGCATAAGCGGTGAAAAAGGCAGCGGAACTGTGTTTTTTTCCGGCTGTAACATGAAGTGTGTGTTCTGCCAGAACAAGGAAATTTCCACCGGTGGTTTCGGAAAGGAAATCACCATTGAAAGGCTGGCAGATATTTTCCTGGAACTGCAGGAAAAAGGCGCACTGAATATAAACCTGGTTACACCTACCCATTACACCCTGCAGATAATCGATGCAGTGAAAAAAGCAAGGGCAAAAGGGCTGGCACTGCCCATAGTGTACAACACCAGCAGCTATGAAAGCGTGGAAACACTGCGCCTGCTGGAGGGCACTGTGGATATATGGCTGCCGGATTTCAAATATACAGACAATGCCGCCGCGCAGCGATACTCCAAAGCGGCGGACTATGTGGAAAAAGCCAAGGCTGCCATAGATGAAATGACAAGACAGCAGCCGGAGTGCATTTTTGATGATGAAGGCATAATACAGAAGGGCGTTATAGTGCGCCACCTTGTGCTGCCGGGCCAGACAGAGGCCGCAAAAAATGCCATGGAATACCTGTACAACAGATACGGTGACAGCATTTTTGTAAGCATTATGAGCCAGTACACCCCCTGCACTGACCTGGAGGCTTACCCGGAAATAAACCGAAAGCTGACTGCAGAGGAGTATGACGAAGTGGTGGATTTTGCAGTGGACATCGGATTGGAAAACGGTTTTCTCCAGGAGGGTGAAAGCGCCAGCGAAAGCTTTATACCTCCTTTTGACCTGACAGGTGTGGAATAAAAAATTATAAAAAACAACCTGTATAAAGCGCATTATACATAAAACAGTTAACAGGCACAGCGGTTTTATCTGTGCCTGTTTTTATTATATTTTGCTGTTTACGATAAATCGAAGACAGCAATTCTACAAATTGGGATTTTGCGAATAGTTTTATAATTACACTATAGCAAACAAAAATCCTCCTAAATATAACTTAGGAGGATAATTACGTAATCATACGTTAATCTTTAACTTTTATTGTTTTTATTATACTTTTAACACCAAATGCCAATATGGCTGTACCTGAAACAATGTTAAGAATTTTTATCAACTGTGACGGTATAACCATTGTTGTACAACTGCCCACCAGTGCAACAACGGAAAGGAAGAAAAGTGTGGATAATACACATCCTGTACCAAATACCCACATATCTTCTTTATTCATATCGCCTGCGGCAATGCGGGATGTGAAAATTCCTGACCAGAATATTATTGTAAGCGGATTGGATGCGGCCAGACAAAAAGCAGCAATAAACATATTCTCTGACAACCGTGGTAATAGAATTACAGTTTCTGTAGCTGATAATATACTATTCACACCAAAAAAAATTACCACAGCACCGCTGATTATTCCTATTGCTTTTTTTAATT
>JAFQAF010000313.1 GCA_017400025.1 Oscillospiraceae bacterium | reverse complement strand
TTGTGGATAACAGTGGTGTGCTGATTGTTTACATATACCACCACATAGGCCCACAGTATTATGGCTGTAAGGAGAGAGATAAGCCACAGAACGGTTTTGTTGTCCAGCAGCTGTGAAAGTTTACTGTTTTTCATTGTTCTTCTCCTTTCTTCTGAACAGATTCTTTGATGTGCTTTCCAGGGCAGATTCCTCTATAGGGCGGATAAATTCCTCTGTCAGCATTTCGTACAGGCTCTGTCTGTCCTGATATCTCTTCAGTTCGCCGCCTTTGGCATAGGAGATTGTGCCGGTTTCTTCACTTACCACCAGCGCAATGGCGTCGCTCACTTCGCTTATGCCCAGGGCAGCGCGATGGCGTGTGCCCATTTCCTTGCTTATTTCCAGATTGTCGCTCAGCGGCAGCACACAGCCGGCAGTGGTTATGCGGCCGTCATATATTATCACTGCGCCATCGTGGAGAGGGGAGCCGTCGTAAAAGATTGTGCCTATCAGCTCCGGTGTTATGTCTGCGTTCACCGGTGTGCCGCTGGTTTTCACACCCTCCAGGCTGGAAAAGTTTTCCATTACTATCAGTGCGCCGGTCTGTTTTTCGCTCATTCTTTCCATACCGTCACATATTGCAACTATGGCTTTTTGCAGTCTTTCCACCTCTATTTCCTCCGGTGTTTTCCTGCGCAGAAAATTGAGGGAAAGTATATCTGTGCTGCCCACCTGCTCCAGCATGCGGCGCAGTTCCGGCTGGAATATAACCAGCGCGGCAATAAAGGCCACCTGCATCAGGCTTTCAATCAGGAAAGCCACTGTGCGCAGCTGATACTGTGTGGCTACAATATAGCCGAAGAATATTATCACGACTATGCGCACCAGCTGCATAGCCTTTGTTTTTCGCAGAAGATTCAGCACATAATACACTATTACAGTGATTATGGCCACATCGATTATGTCAGATATGCTGATTGTCCTTAAAACGCTCAGCAGAGAACTGAGAATACCGGAAATATTCATTCATATACCACCTTTTTTACAAAACGGGTACAATAACCCATTGTGCTATTCTATCTTACTATCATAACATATAAATAAGAATAAAAAAAGACTTTAAAAACAAATTTACTAATTTGTAATATGAAAAAAGCGGCCATACAGCCGCCTTTTTTGTATCGTGTCTGTCAGTCAGGAGTGTTCAGCAGGCATACACAGTGGCAGGCAATGCCTTTGCCCTCACCGGTAAAGCCCAGGCCTTCCTCTGTGGTGGCCTTTATGCTTACACAGTTTACATCACAGTGCAGTGCATCTGCCACATTCTGTCTCATCTGTGGGATGTGCGGTGCCAGCTTTGGCCTCTGGCAAAGTATGGTAACGTCAAGATTTACAACACTTGCACCCTTTTCGGCTATCAGCCCTGCCACATGGTGTGTCAGCTTCATACTGTCTATGCCCTTGTAGCGCGGGTCTGTATCCGGGAAGTGCTTGCCTATGTCGCCCAGTGCCAGCGCACCCAGCAGGCTGTCCATAATGGCGTGCAGCACCACGTCTGCATCACTGTGGCCGTCCAGCCCTTTTTCGTAAGGTATATCAACGCCGCCCATTATCAGCCTGCGGCCTTCCACCAGTCTGTGCACATCATAGCCGTGTCCTATTCTCATCTGTGTTTCCTTCTTTATGTCCTCTATTGTTGTTATCTTGTAGTTTTCATAGCTGCCCGGCACTA
>JAFQAF010000312.1 GCA_017400025.1 Oscillospiraceae bacterium | reverse complement strand
GTGCGCAGGCGATAACGCCCACGGCCATAAACCCACTGAACAGCTTTTTGCGCATACCCCTGAAGTCCCCAAGTGCCCCCAGGAAAGGCGCCATAAGGGCACACACCAGCATTGCTATTGATGTGCCGTAGCCCCAGCGGTTTATGGCTGCTGTACTGTTTGCGCTTATTGTATCATAAAAAATAGGAAGAATTGTGACAATTATTACGCTTTCGGCAGAGTTTGCCCAGTCGTACATCATCCAGCTTTTTTCCTCTTTAGTATATCCTTTGAGAAAGCCCATTATATATACCTCTCTGAATCATATTTTAATTATTGTAACATTTATATGACAAATAATCAAACTGTATCAGAATGTTGTGCCGTTGACTTGGCACGGTATCTGATTTATACTGTGTATATAATGTTGCTGGGGCAACAAAAGGAGAAATATATGGAACAGCTGACAGAAAATATACTTTTCAGAGGACTGAACGGCGAAGAAATATCACAGATACTTTCCACTGCACAGCATACAGTAAAAAATCACTCCGCCGGTGATGTGATAGTGCACCAGGGGGATATAATACATCAGATAGGCATACTGCTGGCCGGCCGGGCGGTGGGCAGGAAGTATACCCCGGAAGGCGAGGAAATAATAGTTTCCCGAATGGGGGCAAACCGGGTTTTCGGCGATGTGCTGTCCGGTGCAAACGGTTTTGCCAGCCCGGTAACCGTCCAGGCACAGACAGATGCAAAGGTGCTGTACATAGATTATCAGCAGCTGCTGTTTTCCCATCATCCGCTGGCACACCGAGTGCTGCAGAATATGATACGGAATATATCCGGCAAATATTTTGCACAGAACAGGCGAATGGATATACTGATGCTGAAAAGTGTGCGCAGCAAAGTGCTGGCTTACCTTGAGTGGCAGGCCGCAGTGCAGGGCAGCAAAACTTTTGCCATAGACCTGGACCGCAGGCTGATGGCAGACTTTCTGGGCGTGGAGCGCAGTGCACTGTCCAGGGAATTGTCCAGAATGAAGGCGGAGGGGCTGATTGATTTCCACAAAAATCATTTTACCCTTCTTGTGTAAATCACAAGAAAACAATTGTATTTATAACAGAAAAGTTGTAATATATAGATATTGATAAAAACGATCGTAACAAGGAGATTTATAAATATGCTTACACTTGAAAGAGCAAAAGAACTTCTGGCAACAACTACTACAGAACCTCACCTGCTGCTTCACGCAAAAAACGTTATGGTGGCTATGGGCGGTCTGGCAAAACATTTTGGTGAAGATGTGGCACACTGGCAGGCAGTGGGATATCTGCACGACTATGACTATGAACAGCACCCGGAAGAACATCTGGACCATACAGCACAGCCACTGAGGGAGGCAGGGGTAACAGAGGAAGAAATCCGCGCTATCCTTTCCCACGGTTATACACTGAGAAACGATGTTGTACCAATGACAAATATGGAAAAAAGCCTGTTCACAGTTGATGAACTGACAGGTATTATCCAGGCTGCTGCAAGAATGAGACCGCTGGGCATTACAGATATGGAAATTTCCAGCTTTATGAAGAAATTCAAGGACAAGAAATTTGCCGCAAAATGCAACCGCGACATCATAAAACAGGGCTGTGAAATGCTGGGTATGGAAGTAAAAGAAGTGGCCGCAATAGTTATTGAAGCCATGAAAGAATACGCAGACGAACTGCAGATAGGCCCGAAAGCTTAATAAAAAAAGAAAACCTTTGCCGCAAAGCAAAGGTTTTTTGATGTAAACCGGGAGGTAAACTGACTGTCGGTTGAGTAAACCGGGGTGCTTCTATATAATAAAGCCATAAAGCAAAAGGAGATATGAGTTATGACAATGGGTGAAAAAATAGCATCACTGCGCAAGGTCGCAGGTATGACACAGCGGCAGCTGGCAGACAGAATGGGTGTGACAGACAAGGCTGTTTCCAAATGGGAAAGGAATCTGTCCTGCCCGGATATAGAGAGTATTCCCCTGCTGGCAGAAATTTTTGGTATTTCTGCAGATGAGCTGATAAACACAAAGGCCACCGGCACATCTGAAAAAGATAAAATTATCGATATTGTTTTCAAGGCTGTGCCTATGGCAATGGGTGTGGGGCTGGTGGTACTGGCCTTTATGAAAAGCATAGATATTTATTCCGGTTTTTCAATGGCAGGCATCGCCATAGCCGTGATGGGTCTGGACAATATGAGAAAAGGCAGATACTGAAACAGTCAGTATAAATATTGCTGCAAATAATATATGAAACAAAAAGACAAGGCTGTATGCCTTGTCTTTTTTTATCAATATGCTGTATAGCCGATATTCATATCCACAGCGCCCGGAACACCTGCGCAGGTGCCGCTGCCTGTATACTGCCATATATCATAGCGGTATTTGAAATCTGTGGAAGATGCATAGTGTGCAACCCAGATATCGTATTTGGAAATCTGTGAATAATCCAGCTGATAATAGAACCAGGATTTGCTTGCATAGATACCTGCGTTGTAGCCGGAATTTTCTATGGTTTCGCAGAATGCCTTGGCTATTTTTGTTCTGGCGGACTGGCTGAGCTTGTCAGCACGGCCGGTTTTCCGTGAAGTGGAATATTCTGTATCAAAGAAGATAGGATATTCCAGCTTGTAACCTTTTACCAGGTCCAGACAGAGGGATGCCTCTTCAACTGCTTCTGCAGTGGTGATAGCCTGGGAGAAAATATAGATACCCACTTTGATGCCTGCGGCTTTTGCGCCTTTCAGGTTCTGTTTAAAGTAAGGGTCTTCTACCAGTGCGCCGGAGCCATAGCCGCGGGAGCCTGCACGGATAATGGCAAATTCGATACCGGCTTTCTTTACTTCCTTCCAGTCGATATTGCGCTGGTATTTGGAAACGTCTATGCCGATGCGGTTGCCCATTACACCGTTTTTGTCAAAGTAATAGGTGATGCCCTGGATAATCTGTGTGCCGGTAACCTTGTTGCCGTTTTTGTCGAAGTAATATTTTTTACCTTCGATTGTCTGCCAGCCTTTGTATACTGTAACCTCTCTCTTTTCTGTTGTCACAATTTCCTTTGT
>JAFQAF010000311.1 GCA_017400025.1 Oscillospiraceae bacterium | reverse complement strand
GCTTTAAGCGAAGCTGAAGAATTTCTGGAAATCTACGGTCTGTCCGTTGTGGAAATCCCCACAAACAGACCACTGGCCAGAATAGATATGAATGATGTGGTTTACAAAACAGAGGCTGCAAAGCTGAATGCTGTTATCGAGCAGGCAATGGAAGCCCACGAAAAGGGCCAGCCGGTGCTTATCGGCACAATTTCCATTGAAAAGAGTGAGCAGCTGAGCAAAATGCTGAAACGCCGCGGCATAAAACACGAAGTGCTTAATGCCAAATACCACGACAAGGAAGCTGAAATCGTGGCACAGGCAGGGCAGAAGGGTGCTGTGACCATTGCCACAAATATGGCCGGCCGCGGTACAGACATTATTCTGGGCGGCAATGCCGAATTTATGGCAAAAAATGAAATGAGAAGAATGGGCTATGAAGAACAGATGATTGAAGACTCCACAGCCTTCTTCACCACAGACAACCAGGAAATTCTGGACGCAAGAAAGGTATTTTCTGAACTGAAGGAAAAATACAAACAGCAGCTGGCACCTAATGCCGAAGCTGTGAGACAGGCAGGCGGTCTGATGATTCTGGGCACAGAAAGACACGAATCCCGCCGTATAGACAACCAGCTCCGCGGCCGTGCAGGCCGTCAGGGTGACCCGGGCACCACACGTTTCTTCATCTCCCTTGAGGACGATCTGATGAGACTTTTCGGCGGTGACAGAACCACTGCAATTATGGAAAAGCTGGGCTATGACGAAACAATGCCTATCGAAAACAAAATGATTACCAACACCATTGAATCCGCACAGAAACGTGTGGAAGGCAGGCATTTTGACACACGTAAAAGCGTGCTGAAATACGACGACGTGCTGAACAGCCAGCGTGAGCTTATCTACAAACAGCGCGGCGACGTGCTGGCAGGGGAAGATGTTTCCGAAAGCGTGCACAATATGGTGACACAGTCAATCGCAGACAACGTGAACACCTTCTGCACCGGCGAAAGCCCTATGGACTGGAACCTGCAGAGCCTTAAGAATATGTATCTGGGCTGGCTGCTGGAAGACGGCGACCTGAACTTTACAGATGAAGAACAGGCAAAGCTGACCACAGACTATCTCATCAGCCTGCTGACAGAAAAGGCAGAAGCAATTCTGAAAGAAAAAGAAGAGCTTATCGGTGCTGAACAGATGAGGGAATTTGAAAGAATTGTCCTGTTGCGCAACGTAGACAGCAAGTGGATGGAACATATCGACGCAATGGAAGAACTGCGCAGAGGTATGGGTCTGAGAAGCTATGCACAGCACGACCCATACACAATGTACCGTATGGAAGGCTTTGATATGTTTGACGAAATGGTTGAAGATATCCGCCAGGATACAGCAAGAATGCTGATTTCCGCACAGATAAGAACAAACAGCCCGGACACAATGCAGCGCAAGCGGGTAGCAAAAATCACAGGCACCAGCGGCGGTGACAACACACTGAAAAAACAGCCGGTAAAAGTGACAAAAGTGGGAAGAAATGACCCTTGCCCTTGTGGAAGCGGCAAAAAATACAAACACTGCCACGGCAAAGCCGGCGCAGAAAAACTGCAGTAATACAAAGCAAAACAGATAAAACAGAACCACCCCGGGATGAGTGGGGTTTATAAGATGGCCAAAAGGCACAGCGACGAAAAACGCTGTGCCTTTTGTTGTGTAAGAATAT
>JAFQAF010000310.1 GCA_017400025.1 Oscillospiraceae bacterium | reverse complement strand
GACTACTACACAAAAACAGTATTTGAATTTGTATACGACGGCATTGGTTCACAGGGCACAGTATGCGGCGGTGGCCGTTACGATGGTCTGTTTGAAGAACTGGGCGGCAACCATGTGCCGGCAGTAGGTTTCGGTATGGGTATTGAAAGACTTCTGCTCACACTTGAAGCTGAAGGCAAATCCCTGGGTGAAGATACAGTGCCGGATATCTTCTTTGCCGGTATCGGTGAAGATGCAAAGATTTATGCATTCACAATGGCTGAAAAAGCAAGATATGAAGGTCTTCGCGCACAGAGCGACCTGATGTCCCGCAGCCTGAAAGCACAGATGAAATATGCTGACAAGGTGGGTGCAAAATATACAGTTGTTCTGGGTGATGACGAAATTGCCAACAAAACAGCTGTTGCCAAAAATATGGCTACAAAAGAACAGATTACTCTGGATCTGACTAAATCTATCAGAGAACAGTTGAAATAAAAGAGGTGTTTTATATGGAAACAATGGGTAATATGCGCAGAACCCACTACTCAACACGCATCAACGAAACAATGGTTGGTCAGGAAGTTGTAGTAGCAGGTTACATCGCAAAAAGCAGAGACCTTGGTGCAGTTATCTTCTGTGATGTGAGAGATACAAAAGGTCTTATACAGCTTAATTTCAATGATGAATGTCCAAGAGATGCATTCGAAAAAGCTAAACTTCTCAGAACAGAATATGTTGTAATGGCAAAAGGTGTTGTAGCACTTCGTGAAAGCCCGAACAACAATATTCCTACAGGTAAAATCGAAGTTCTTGTAAAAGAACTGAAAATCCTTTCAAAAGCTGAAACAACTCCTT
Source organism: Oscillospiraceae bacterium (assembly GCA_017400025.1). Next base: position 5,100 of record JAFQAF010000310.1, on the reverse strand, counting down.
TTGAAATCAAGGACAACGTAAATGTAAATGACGAACTCCGTCTGAAATACCGCTACCTTGATTTGAGACGTTCCAATGCTCACGAAGGTCTGCTGCTGCGTCACCGTCTGGCAAAAATTGCACGTGACTACTTTGACGCAAATGATTTCGTGGAAATCGAAACACCAATTCTTGTTAAATCCACACCGGAAGGTGCACGTGACTACGTAGTTCCATCCCGTGTACAGCCAAACAGATTCTTTGCTCTGCCACAGTCACCACAGCTTTACAAACAGCTGCTGATGCTGTCTGACTTTGACCGCTATGTACAGATTGCACGCTGCTTCCGTGACGAAGACCTGCGTGCTGACCGTCAGCCTGAATTTACACAGATTGACGTTGAAATGGCATATGTTGACGAAGTTGATATCCAGACAATGAACGAAGGCTTTATCAAAAAAGCATTCAAGGAAGTTCTGGATGTGGATGTTCCTACACCATTCCCTCGTATGACATACCAGGATGCTATGGACAACTATGGTGTTGACAAACCTGATACACGTTTTGAAATGAAACTGTGTGACCTTTCCGAATGTGTGAAGGATACAGAATTTGCAGTGTTCAGAAATGCTCTTGACAATGGCGGCTCTGTAAGATGTATCGTTGCAAAAGGTCTGGCAGACAAAATGACCAGAAAAGAAATCGACAAACTGGTTGATGTTGCAAAGACATACGGTGCAAAAGGTCTTGCCTACACAAGAATGACATCTGAAAACACAACATCCAGCTATGAAAAATTCCTCACAGAAGCTGAAATTGCTGCTACAAGAGAAAAATGCGGCGCAACAACAGGTGACGTTATCCTGGTTGTTGCAAGTGAAGAAAACAACGTTGTTTATGCAGCACTTGGCGCACTGCGTCTGGCTATTGCCAAAAAATACGAACTGTTTGACCCGGATCAGTTCAATTTCCTGTGGGTTACAGACTTCCCACTGTTTGAATTTGACAAGGAAGAACAGCGCTATGTAGCAGTTCATCATCCGTTCACAATGCCTAAAGATGAAGACATCGACAAGGTTGAAACAGACCCGGGTGCATGCCGTGCAAAAGCATATGATATGGTTCTCAACGGCGTTGAACTGGGCGGCGGTTCTATCCGTATCAACAATCCTGAACTGCAGCAGAGAATGTTTAAGGTTCTCGGCTTCACAGAAGAAAGAATGCAGTCCAGCTTTGGCTTCCTGATTGAAGCTTACAAATACGGTGCACCACCACACGGCGGTATGGCTTACGGCTTTGACAGACTCTGTATGCTTATGGGCAAAAAAGATTCCATCCGTGATGTTATCGCATTCCCTAAAGTACAGAATGCCAGCGAACTGATGACAGGCTGTCCTGACATAATTGAGCAGAAACAGCTTGACGAACTTTACATCGCTCTGGTTGAAAAGAATTAATACGTTAAAACAGGCGGCAGAACAGCCGCCTGTTTTTATTGTCGTAAATTTCGGATTATTATATTGCAGTAAAAAAAGCTATGGCCAGCCCATAGCTTTTTTGGTTATGCATCTGTATAAAAGGGATTATTTTGCAAGGGCATCTTTGAGGTATGGATTTCTGTCAATCACCCTTACCATCATAAGCCCCAGCAGCCCGCAGCTTAAAAGCTGGCCGGCACCTACACTGAGAGCCTGTGCAGTGAAAATTACCGGATTGAATTTTCCGTTTATCATTATACACAGTTCCCACCCTACAACAAAAGCATTCAGCAGGACAGGGGGCAGCACAGAAAATACAGGCAGTTTTTTTATACGGATTCTGCCCATGGCCCAGGTGAGCAGTGCAGCTGCAAAAGTAGCTGCTGTGCCGAAGACAATATCCAGAGAGCCCAGAATATTGGCACCGGTGAAAAGACCGATAAGGTTTGTTATAAAGCAGCCTATGGTTACTCCCCATACATGCTGTATACCAAAAACCGGCAGCAGTGTCAGCATTTCACTGATACGCATTTGAACAGTGCCAAAGGATATAGGTGCAAACACCATTCCCAGTATCACATACATAGCGGCAATCATTGCCTGTGTTGAAATTCTTTTTGATTTATTCATATACTCCTCCAATAATGTTTATTGGTTATTTACGCAAAATAACAAAGGCCGGAAAATCTTCCCGGCCTGAATGATATAGTCAGAAAGCTTTGGATAACAACAGAAGAAAAGCTTATGAAGGCTTCTGTGTGCATTATTCACCTGTGTAGTAAAGAATACCTATACTGTGGTTACCGGCATTTGTTGCAACGGCACTGCCCAGTTCAACAGAAAGTACAGGCGGTACACCCAGTTCTTTTACACAGGCGGAATACAGCTCTTTACCGTATTCCTCATCGGTGTACCCAATTACGTATGTTGTTGTGTCTGCAGCACGTTCCTTGAATGTGCGGATAAGGGCAGGGATAATCATTTTGTCCCCACGAACCTTGCCCAGCACCTTGGTATCGCCGTGTGCCAGCAGTATAAGCGGCTTGATACCCAGCATTTCTCCGGCAACAGCAGCTGCTGCTGATATTCTGCCGGATTTTTTCATGAATTTCATATTGTAGGCAGAAAGGATAATTTCTGTCTTGTCAAACTGTTCATTCAGGAAAGTAATAAGAGCTTCCGGTGAAATACCGTCGTCAATCAGCTTGTCTGCCTGCATTATAGGCCAGCCATAGCCTACAGAGTATGAAACGCTGTCCAGAACATAGATGTTTGTTTTGCTGTCAGGGTTTTCATCATAGAAAAGGTCTTTTGCCATAACCGCAGCATTGTAAGTGGCGGAAGCGCCACCATTGATGGTAACTACGATAATATCTGTCACACCCTGGCGTGCAAGGGATTCATATTTTTCGCCGTAACGCATCATTGTGATGTGTGCTGTGGAAGGTATCTTGTCGCAGTCTTCAAGAATTTTATAATATTCCTTGTTTGAAATATCATAGCGTTCTTCGTATGTGCTGCCGTCTTCTGTGGTTATATAAAAGCCCAGAATGTCTGTGTTGTGCAGTTTGGCTTTTACAGGAATATCGCAACCGGAGTCGGTTATTATTCTGATTTTATACAAATTAATTACTCCCAATCATACTTAGTAAGATGCCCGCTTACTTCAAAGCCTTCAAAATCCCATTGACGCAACACCTCGTATGCAGCTATGGCTACAGTGTTTGAAAGATTAAGGCTGCGGAGAGTGGGCAGCATAGGTACTCTTACACAGTGATCCTTGTTTTCGTACAGTATAGCTTCATCTATTCCTTTGTCTTCGCGGCCGAAGACAAGGAAACAGTTGTCGCCATACTTTACGTCAGTATACCTGTTGAGTGCCTTGGTTGTGAAATAGTAAAATTCAGCGTCCGGATTCTTCCGGTAAAAGTCCGCTGTATTATCATATAATTTTACACCAAGTTTATCCCAATAGTCAAGCCCTGCACGCTTCAGTTTTTTATCTTCCAATACAAAACCAAGAGGCCCCACCAAGTGGAGCCTTGCACCTGTTACAGCACAGGTTCTTGCTATATTGCCTGTGTTCTGGGGAATTTGCGGCTGAAACAGAACAATATTAATATTTTTCATCAGTTTTATTCCTTAAGTATATTTGCGCGTTTGAGTGCAGGCTGCAGCATATTGAACAGCAGCACAGAAACAACCATAGCAATAAGCGCATTTGTCAGGCTTGTGATACCTTTTGTAACAAGCAGGGCTGATACTGTTTCCCAAGGCTGTTTCATAAGAATAGCTTCCTGGATATAGTTTTTGGACAGGTAGCAGAATACATAGCTCACTGCGCCAAGAACTGCAGCAGCTGTTGTTTTGAATTTGGTCTGTTTGCCCAGGTGGGAAACAAGACCTGCTACAAAGCCCATAACAAATTTCATAATGAATGTAACCCAGAATTCAGGTGCCCACAGAGGGTCTGTAAGGTCAACTATCATACTGCCTATACCTGCAGCCAGACCACCGTTTACAGGCCCGAACAGAAGCCCGGAGAGAATGCACATCACATTGCCCAGATGCAGGCTTGTTTTGCCGGCACCTACAGGGATAGGAATACTCATAAATTTAGTGGTAACAAATACCAATGCTGCCATTACGCCGATAAATGCAAAATTTCTTGTCTTGTTGTTTTTCATAGTTCCATTCTCTTTTCCTTAGTCTGTAAGGTATCTGAGCATTGGCTCAATATGTACACCAAATCTTGTTTCATCACCGGATTCATAAGTGTATGCAACCACTTTTTCGATAAAGCGGGCTGCTTTTTCACAGGCTGTGCTGAGGCTGCATCCGTTCAGGCTTAATGCCAGCAGGCAGGCGCCGAACAGGTCGCCGGTGCCGGGGTAGGAAACCGGAATATAGTTCAGAGGAATAAAGAAAACTTCCTTATCCTTTCTGTTATAACCTACGCAGGCCACGCTGCCGTCTGTGAATTTAGTGCCGGTCATTATAACATCTGCATACTCTTCACCAAGGCTGGAAACAATTTCCCGGGCTTCCTCTTTTGTGAACAAATCCTGTGTATACTCTCTGCCCAGAAGGATAAGCGCTTCTGTTGGGTTTGGAATAATCAGGTCTGCATGGTGGCACAGCTCTCTGAAGCCTTCAACTATTTCCTGTGAAACAGAAGCGTACAGCTTGCCGTTGTCAGCCATAGCAGGGTCACATACCTTAAGGCCTTCAGTACACATGGAATAGGTGTCTCTTACCATATTCATCTGTTCAACAGTGGACATAAAACCGCTGTAAATGCAGTCAAAATTTACACCCAGGAGTTTGTAATGCTCAATTGCGCCTTTACAGAACTCTGTCATATCCTGTTTGGCCGGCTGTGGGAAACCATAATGTGTGGAAAGTACCACTGTAGGCAGCATTACAGGCTGAATACCGCTGGCTGCGAGAGCAGGTGCAATAACTGCTGTACTGGAACGACCCATTGTAGAGAAACTCTGTATGCATAAAGCTTTTTTTGGTGTCATAACAATACCTCTTGCTCTTTAATAATATTATAATAAAATATACATTGTTTTTAATGTATATAATGTTAAATATAAAAAAATTTAAAAATTAATTTGTTAACAATTTGTTCATATTT
>JAFQAF010000309.1 GCA_017400025.1 Oscillospiraceae bacterium | reverse complement strand
TCGCTGTTGATACAAAAAATGACACTGTAAAATTTGTAGGTAGCGAAGCAAAAGATGTTATCGGTAAAACACCTGGCTCTATCATGGTTGTAAGACCGCTGAAAGATGGCGTTATTGCTGACTTTGATGTTACAGCTGCTATGCTGAGAATTTTTATCAAAAAAGCCTGTGGTCCATCTCTGGTTTTCAAACCAACAGTAGTTATCTGTATCCCATCAGGCGTTACAGAAGTAGAAAGACGTGCTGTTAGAGAAGCTGCTATCAATGCAGGTGCAGGCCAGGTTATGATTATTGAAGAACCAATGGCAGCTGCAATCGGTGCAGGTCTTCCAGTTCAGGAACCGGCAGGCAACATGGTTGTAGACATCGGCGGCGGCACAAGCGAAGTTGCTGTTATCTCTCTCAACGGTATCGTTGCATCCCGCAGTGTAAGAACAGGCGGTGACGAATTTGATGCAGCTATCATCAACTATATCAAGAGAAAATTCAATCTGCTTATCGGTGAACGTTCTGCAGAAAAAATCAAAATTGAAGTTGGTACAGCTTACAAACTGGACGAAGACCTGACACTGGAAGTTAAAGGCCGTAACCTTATCAACGGTCTGCCAAAAAATGCTATCATCTCCTCTGAAGATGTAAGGGAAGCGCTCCGCGAATCTCTGGAAAAAATCATTGAAGCTATCAAGGAAACACTGGAAAGAACTCCACCTGAACTTGCAGCGGATATTATTGACAGAGGTATCACACTCACAGGCGGTGGCGCACTGCTGAGAGGTCTGGACAAACTTATCTGTGCAGAAACAGGCATTGATGTTTATGTGGCAGAAAATCCGCTGGACTGCGTTGCAAACGGCACAGGTTATGTTCTTGACCATATGGACACACTGAAAGAAGTTCTTCAGGAAAACAACAGAACAATTTAGTTTACACTCTATCAATTTGCAAGCTTTCCCAAAGGCTTGCAAATTTTGCAATAGGGACGTCATTCGAAGTATAAGGAGCATTTATAAGTGAATCTTAACTCTAAACTTACAAAAATAATAGGTTTTATTATTCTGCTTGTGGCAGGTATGATGGCTTATGCTGCATCTACCGGCCAGCTGGCTACCCTGCCGCAGAATCTTCTTGGTGCAGTAGCTGTACCCTTTCAGAAATTTACCTCTGCTGCAGGAAACCAGATGGATATATGGGCAGACAGAAACCTGAATATAGATGCTATTCTTGAAGAAAACAAAGCACTCAAAAACGAAATATACATTATGCGTGCAAAGCAGATTGAGTATGACAAAATTGCCCTTGAAAATAAAGAGTACAAGGAACTGCTTAATATCGTTGAGGATATCCAGCAGTACGATACTGTATCTGCCAGCGTTATAGGCCGTGACGGAATGGACAGATTTTATTCTTTCACTATTGACCGCGGTGCAGACCACGGTATAGAGATAAATGACGTTGTAATTTCTGCAGACGGCGTGGTTGGCGTTGTGGTGGAAACAGGCCCCAATTTTGCCAAGGTTTCCACAATACTCAGCCCTAACGTAAATGTAGGCTGTTTTGCAGGCAGCGAAAGGGATATAGGCATTGTCAGCGGCAGTTATGACCTTTCACAGACAGAAAGCTGCATAATGTCCTATCTTCCTAAAGAGACAACTGTGAAAAAAGGCGACCTTGTAAGCACAACAGGCTATGGTACAGTGTTCCCTAAAGACCTGATTTTAGGCACAGTTGAAGAAGTGAAAATAGAAGAATCAGGAAACTCTATGACTGCTGTTGTAAAACCTGCAGCAGAAATTGCAAACGTAAAATTTGTTTTTGTTATCACAGATTTCCACTGAGTAAAGGAATAAAATGGACAGAAGAAAAATTATTATCAGACAGGTGATAAAATACAGCATATTTGTACTGAGCGTATTTGTCCTGTATGTGATGCAGGCAACGCCGGGCTTTCTCAGTCTTTTTGGTGTAAAGCCGGTACTCATCCTGCCGTTCTGTATCACACTGTCAATGCTGGATGAAACCCCTACAGCAGGTATTGTTTATCTTATAGGCGGCCTTCTGACTGATTTGTCCTGCACACGCCTTGTGGGTACATTTACACTCATGCTTATAATAACCTGCCTTTGTGGTATTATAGCTGTAAAGTTCTTTTTCAGGCCAAGTCAGAGAAATTTTTACCTTTTTTCTTTCATATCTATGATGGTTATGCTTTCTGTTGATTTCTTCTTCTCCTTTATAATGGGGGGCAGATTTACAGCAAAGCTTGGCTATTATTTTGTAAATGTTGTACTGGTCAGTGCATACAGTGCTGTTTTCAGCCTTGTTTTCAATCGTTTTATAGACTATATTAATCTGCGCTTTCTGCGCTTTGATGCGAGGTAAAAGTGAAAAAGATACTGGATTCAAGATTGAATATATTAATTATTGTTATTTTTACAATGTTCTGTGCCTTTTCGCTTAAACTTGTTCAGCTGCAGATTATAAACGGCGAAGAATATTACAGCAAATCAAATGCCACCACCCGTATCAACCAGACTGTTACAGCTGCCAGAGGTGATATAGCAGACGTAAACGGCGTGCCTATAGCAGGCGGCCAGCCTGTTTTTGACATCACGCTCAACAAAGCATATATGCCTTCAGGTATGCTGAATACAAGGATACTCCGGGCGGTAAAAATTCTTCAGGAACAGAATGAAACTATAAACGATATTCTCCCACTGGATGAAAAATATCCATACAGCTTTGTGGAGGGCAAGGAAACAGAAATAGGCCGACTGAGGGATACGCTCAATCTGGCTGTGTATGCCACCGAACAGGATGTTCTGGCAAAGCTGGCAGACAGATATTCCCTTGAAGATGTGCCTGCAGAATATCACAGAATAATAGGCGGCATCCGCTACACAATGGAAAGGGAAGGATATTCCGCTTCATATCCTTTTGATGTTGCAAAGGATGTATCCATACAGACTGCTACTGTATTCAAAGAGCTTTCCCGTGAACTGACAGGGGTGGAGGTTTCTGAAAGCAGTAAAAGATACTATTCAGACGGCACGCTGCTGCCACACGTACTTGGCACTGTAGGCCCTATCTGGGCTGAGGAGTATGCACAGCTCAAATCCCAGGGCTACGGTCTCAACGATACACTGGGCAAATCCGGCCTTGAAAAAGCATATGAAAACTATCTCAAGGGTATAGACGGCACTGTGCAGATTGAAAAAAATATGTACGGTGAAATCACAGACCTTGAGATAATCAAACAGCCGCAGCCCGGCAATACAGTAAAACTTACAATAGACTATGACCTGCAGCAGAAAGCAAATCAGGTTATACGGGACCAGGTGGCCATGCTTCAGTCACGTTCAGCAGGCTGGGGTAAGGAATTTACAGCTGCTACAATGGTGGTACTTGATGTAAAGACAGGTGCTGTTCTTGCTGTTTCAAACTATCCAAGCTACAGCCTTGTTGATTATTCAGCAAATTATACCCGGTATACAGAAGACCCCAATACACCGCTGTTCAACAGAGCTCTTCAGGGGCAGTACAGACCTGGCTCTGTATTTAAAGTAAATGTGGCAGCGGCTGCACTGCGTGCGGGTCTGATAGATGAAAATTTTACCTATCGCTGCACAGGTACGTATACTTATTATACAAGTTCACAGTGGGGCGGCACACCGCCTGGCTGTGCAAACAATACAGCCCATGGTGTTATAAATGTAAAGCAGGCCCTGCAGGTTTCCTGCAACTGCTTCTTCTATGACTTGGGGCGCCGCCTCGGCATAGATGCAGTAAATGAATCTGCCCATAATCTCGGTCTTGGTGTACTTACCGGCCTGGAAGTAAACGAGCAGAAAGGCCATCTTTCCAGCCCGGAATACAGCCAGAGACTGGGAGCCACCTGGCAGGCAGGTAACGTTATTCAGGCCTCAATCGGCCAGCTGGACACAGCTATCACACCTATACAGCTTGCTACCTATGCTGCCACAGTTGCAAACCGCGGCACACGCTACGCCACACATATTGTGGACAGTATTGTAACCTATGACAACAGTGAAGTGATTTATGAAACACCGGTTACAGTTCTTTCACAGACAGACAACACCAACAGAGCCTTTGATATAGTCGAGCAGGGAATGGTTATGGCTTCCACAGAAGGCAATGCTAAAATCTATCTTTCAGACCTGCCTTATACTGTAGCATCCAAGACAGGTACAGCACAGGTGCCGGGAGACCTTTACAACTCCACAATCATGGCATACGGTCCGGTGGAAAATCCGGAAATAGCCATTGCTATAATTGCAGAAAAAGGCGGCAACGGCTACAATCTGGCTTATGGTGTGCGGAATATGTTCAGGGCTTATTATGAGGTAAAGGAAGCCCGTCAGAATCAACAAATATCTGAATAACAATTTCATATATGAAGTAGAAAAACATATATTTCCGATAAAATAGATTGTATATTTATTTTGTATATGATATAATTGTTTTGTAAATATGTCAGAAAATGTCAATCTGTTTATTTATATTTTACCGGCTTGGAGGCAGTATGGCACATGTGATTATGGTAGCGTCCGGCAAGGGCGGCACAGGAAAAAGCACTTTTGCCACATATCTGTCTACAGAGCTGGCACTGAAAAAGCAGAAAACACTGCTGATAGAGCTGGATGCAGGCCTGCGCAGTATCGATGTAATATCGGGTACAGACCGGAAAGCTGTATACGATATAGGCGATATTCTCCGGGGGCGCTGCAAGGCTGAAAAAGCAATGATAATCAGTCCGCATACAGACAATCTTTTCATTATAGCAGCACCATACAAAAATTATGATACGGATTTTTCCGGTTTCAGGGCAGTTGTAGACAGTGTTTACAACGATTTTGATTTTATCATAATAGACACAGCTGCAGGTCTCGGAAATGCTTTCCAGGCTGCCTGCAGGGCCAGTGTCACAGGTATTGTTGTTGTAACGCCGGATATTATTTCCGTGCGTGACGGCCGCCTTGTTTCAGATGAAATGTTTGCTGCCGGTGTAACTGATGTGCGCCTGATTATCAATAAATTTTCACAGCAGACTTTCAGGTTTTCCGGGTTTGAGGATATTGATGATATTATTGACCGGGTTTGTGCCAGACTGCTGGGGGTAATTCCTATGTCCGCACAGATTGCAGTAAGCGCAATCAGCGGGGAAGAATTACAGCCTGCAAGCATTGAAAAACAGATTTTTTCCGCTGTATCACAGCGAATAATGGGTAAAGATGTACAAATAGTCTTATAAACGGAGGGTAGAACAATGAATATAGCACTTATTGCACATGACAAAAAGAAAGAACTTATGGTACAGTTTTGTATAGCTTACAGCGGTATCCTTGCAAAACACAATCTGCTTGCCACAGGTATTACAGGCAAAATGGTAGCAGAAGCTACAGGTCTTAAAGTTCACCGCTTTTATGCAGGTGCACAGGGCGGCGACCAGCAGATTGCCGCACGTCTGCAGTACAATGAAATTGATATGCTGCTTTTCTTCCGTGACCCTATCACAGCAAAAGCAAGCGAACCAAGTGATAAAAACCTTCTCCGTCTCTGTGATGAGAACAACGTTCCTGTAGCTACAAATATTGCTACAGCAGAAGTTCTTATCCACGGCCTTGAAAGAGGCGACCTTGACTGGCGCAATATTGTTAATCCAAAAAATATCAGATAAAAGTTTATCCGGCAGTTTCCTGCCGGATTATTTATTTTACTATTTTTATTTTGCCAAAGGATTTTGATACCTTGCAGTTATAGCGCAGAGTATAATTGCTTATTCCGGAAGAAACTGCACTGTAAATTTCACTTATTTCCTTTTTGATATTTTCTTCATTTTCATACCAGCCAAGAATTATACGTTTCTCACTGAACCCCTGGTTTCCTGTAACAGCAAACAGTGCATAGGCAGGTTCGTCTTTTGATCTGAATTTTTCACTTGCCTGCACAGAATAACATACTGCTACTGTATTTTCCTCGGGAGAGAATATTGTTAGAGGAAAACTGCCTGTGCTGTTTTCAGTGTTTTTATTTTTCCCGTACATAAGATAATCCAGTGAGCAGTCAAGTATATCCGCCAGGTTCAGAAGCATTTCCACTTCGGGATAACCCTGATTTGCTTCCCAGCGGGAAACTGCCTGCCTTGATATATTCAGCTTTTCTGCCAGTTCTTCCTGGGACAAGTTTTTGGCTTTTCGCATTTCCTTTAAGTTTTCACCAAACATATTCAAAACCTTTCATATTATGTGTATTTAGATAAGTACTTTTCTATGAATATATTTTATAATAAATATTTATATGTGTCTATAAAGATACGGTTTCATTTCCGCAACTCTGCCTTGCATAAAATAATAAAACCGGCTTTACAGCCGGTTTTTTTGTTCTATAAATTGTGAATAATAATATATTTCTTTATTTCTGCTTTGTGCATATCTGATTTCATCAGCTGTAGACCGGCCTGTGTATCCTCCGATATCCATTACAAAAATACCGTCAGACAAATCTATTTTTCTGTAATGGGCGGCTGTGACAGCTTCTATTTCTTCTACGGAAAGAGGTAGGTTTTGTGTATCATATGTGCACTGCAGGATATTGAAACTGTGTTCTGTTTCAAGAATAAATGCAGTTTCCGCCATTTCTTTTGCAAAGCGCATACTGCCGCACATTGTAAGGGTTTTCATTGCTTTATCAGACATTCTGTGCCTGCTCCTGTTCTGTTCTTGTTACGTCCTTTACCCATTTGCCGGACAGAATTCTGAAAGCAGCTGCAAAGCATTCAAATATATTTGTGGCTTTCAGGCAGATGTATACAATTCCTGCCGGCCGGTGAAATACCAGCCCGGCGGCCCAGCCCAGAGGGACAGACAGCAGCCACATACTGCCTACGTCCATAATGGCTACAAATTTGGAATCACCGCCGCCGCGCAGCGTACCGAACATATTTATGCTTGATACTGCCTGGAATATGTTTACAAAAGCCATCGCTGTCAGCATTTCCAGGGCGATTGCCTGTGTTTCCGGTGTGATTTTATAGAAACTTACCAATGGTCCTTTGAACAGCATTGTTACAGCAAATGAGAAGAACCCTACACCTATGCTTATTACAAACAGTGTAAGGGCCTGCTTTCTGGCCTGTTCATATTTGCCTTCGCCTATGGTGTTGCCTGCCAGCACGCCTGCGGCAGAGTTCAGCCCGTGGGTTGCCACTGTAATACACTGGAACATTACCCCGCATATACTGTTTGCTGCCACAAACTCTTTGCCCATATGGCCCATAATAATGGAAAGTACGCTGCTGCCCAGACTCCACAGCACCTCGTTGCACAGAACAGGCAGACCATACTGTATATAAATTCTGAAAATAACCTTGTTTATTTTTTCCTTAAGGTCAGACAGTCTGAACTGTATTTTACTGTCTACTTTCAGCAGATAAACCAGCACAATAACCATTTCCACAAAGCGGGCAATAACTGTGGATACGGCTGCACCCACAACCCCCATTTCCGGAAAGCCGAACTTACCGAAAATAAGACAGTAGTTGAAAAATACATTTACGAAGAAGGAAATTCCGTAAACATACATTGATATTTTTACTGTGCCCACAGTGCGCAGAATATTGAGAGTTGACATTGTTATACCGCTCAGCAGATAGGTGAGAGCAATAGCTTTCAGATATTCTGCGCCGCTGGCTATAACAGCGGCATCATTGGTATATATGCTCAGGATGAATTCAGGAAATGAAAGGGCGAGAAACATAAAGAGTATGGATATGCAGAAGGAGATTTTGTATGTCATACTCATAGTTCTGCGGATATTTTCCACATCCATGCGGCCCCAGTACTGGCTTGTAAGAACGCTGGCACCGGCAGTAAGCCCCATATTCACAATCATAAACATAAAGCCCGGCTGGCCGCCCAGACTGGAGGCAGACATTGCTACTTCACCCAGCTGCCCCAGCATTATTGTATCCAGCAGGCCTACCATAACATTTATAAGATTCTGCATTGCCATAGGTATGGCAATGGCAAAAAGCTTCTGGTAAAAGCCTTTGTCCTTAATAATAAAACTGTCCATTTTATCACCTTAATTTTTGATCTGTATTGAAATTGTAGTATTATTGTTTATACTTGTCAATGCTGCTGACTGACAAAAATACCGGAAAAATGTATAGCAGAAGCTATATTTTTTTGCTGAATTTTTTCAGTATCATCCTGGCGGCAGGTTTTTCCACAAGATATGTCATTGCTGCCGCTGCGGCAAATGCAGATGCAAAGCAAATTGTCTGATATTTCCACATCCACACCTTGTCATTCAGCATATTGGGCGGTACATCACCCTGCCAGAAAGGAATTCTGGCCTCTTTCAGCAGAACAGCGATATACTGATGCCATATATAAAGATTGAACGAAATGCCTGCGATGAATTTCATTATTCGGTTTGCCAGCAGTGGCCGGAATAAATCCCGGGCCATAACAACGCTAAACACAATCAGAAGGAAAACAAGAGACAGCAAAAATCTGTTTTCCACCTGCCATATCAGTTTGTCAGCGGAGGAAGAATAACTGCTGCACATCAGCCTGTAAAACATCACACCTGCACAGGCCAGTATAAAGAACAGCAGCTGTACCGGCTTGCTCTTTTTTATGTCCCTTGCAACTGTGATGTATGCCAGTGCACCCAGCATACCGTTTGCAAATACACTGAAAAATGTTAAGGTATGGTTTACATACAGTCGCATTTCCAATGCCGGTGCATTTCTGCATATCAGCAAGCATCCGGCCTGGCTGGCAGCAACCATTGCAGTATATGTCAGCACAGGTTTCTTCTGAAACAGCTTTGCGATAAAAGGAAACAGCAGATACAATTGCATCTCCACTGCCACAGTCCACAGCGCTCCGTTCAGTTTTGTGCCCAGCAGGGTATCAGCCCGGAAGTTGTGTACAAAGAAAAGATGGGACACAACATCTTTTATCATAAATGCTTTGCTGCTGTACTGCCCTGAAGGCAGTGCAAACAGGAACAGACATATAAAGAGTGCAGCATAGTATGACGGCATTATTCTTGCGGCACGTTTTATGTAAAACTCTTTCGCCGGGGCGGCTTTTTCGCCCAGCACCATTTCCCTGGCATAAGGCAGAAACAGGCAGAAGCCGGACAGCAGAATCATCATATCCACACATAAAGAGCCGTTTCGCGGTATCCAGTCAAGGTTGATACTTTTGTAAACCGGCATCAGCCAGGATTGCTGCCATATATGAAACCAGACAATAATCATTATCGCTGTGGCACGCAGACCGTCCAGCACATCGATGTGCTTCAGCTGATAACTGTCTGAAACAGTATCGGTAAAATTCTTTTTGTTTTCAGTCATAACCAATTCCTTGCAAATATTGTAAAAATTTTATAATTAATGTTTTTAATTGTCAATAGTGTGGCGGCGGCTGCAATCAAAGCAGCGGATGTATAAAACATATTGAAAATACAGCCGGGAAATATGCCTGAAATTAATAGCATATATTAATATGTTATATTAATAACAAATCGGCTGTACTGTGTTGACGTACAGCCGTATTTTGTGGTAAAATTTACTGAAGATATTATAAAAAGATTTGCAGGAATTTTTGTGTTTCTGCAAAGGGGAGAAAGAATATGGCACAGAAAATTACAGGCCCTCGCGGCACTCAGGACGTTTCACCATATGACAGCTACAAATGGCTGCTTCTGGAAAAGAAACTGAGAGATATTGTTGACCAGTACGGTTTCAAAGAAATCAGAACACCTACATTTGAACACACAGAACTGTTCCTGCGCGGTGTTGGCGATACAACTGATATTGTAAACAAGGAAATGTATACTTTTGAAGACAAGGGCAACAGAAGCATCACCCTGCGTCCGGAAGGTACAGCTTCCACAGTTCGTTCAGTACTGGAAAAAGGCATTCTGAACGAAGGTCTGCCACTTAAGGCATACTACATTCTCAGCTGTTTCCGCTACGAAAAACCACAGGCAGGCCGCCTGCGTGAATTCCACCAGCTGGGTATCGAGCTGTTCGGTGCACAGGACTACACTGCAGATGCAGAAGTTATCGCAACAGGTGCAAAAGTTCTGCATGATCTTGGTCTTACAGCGGTTAAACTGAACATCAACTCTATCGGCTGTCCGAACTGCCGTCCTAAATATCATGAAAAGCTGAAAGAATACTTTGCACAGCACATTGACGGTATGTGTGAAGACTGTAAAGCACGTTTTGAAAAGAACCCTCTTCGTCTGCTTGACTGCAAGGAAGAAAAATGTTCTGCAATTGCCAAAAATGCACCGGTAGTTATCGAACATCTCTGTGATGAATGTCACGACCATTTTGAAGGTCTGAAAAAGACACTGGATGCAATGGGCGTGGATTACACAATCAATACAAAAATTGTTCGTGGTCTTGACTACTACACAAAAACAGTATTTGAATTTGTATACG